>JBIKZJ010000001.1:0-54415 GCA_044354755.1 Schlesneria sp.
GTTCGTCACAAACACCGTTGCGATCTCATTCGGTGCAAAGACTTCCATTCGAGCCACGCGAGACATGATTCCACTCCAAATCTGAGAAGATTGAAATTCGACATTTTCAGAATTAGAACATTTTCCTATCCCGAAATCAATTATCCGATGTGTCCCTTCAATTCGCCAGTTGACTCATGTTTCCCACCTTTGTGCATCCCACCCTTGTGTTTCTATCACTCGCCGCCGCTTGCCATCGGAGACCGAGTCGATTCAGGCCGTATGGGGGCGGCCTGGCTTCGACACCAACATTCTCTTGACCCTTCCGGAGAGTTCCGGTGTCCCCCAAAACGCACCTTCCCAAAAACGGATTCATCACTTGACGCGTTGTCAGACGGAAGACGAGGAAGCAGAGGCCCCCCCTTGGATCTCACACCGCAGCCAAGCTCGAACATACACCCAGATTCGTTCGGCCGATCGCACGGAAATCTCCATGATTTCCGCAGCCTGTGACACTGTGAGCCCGGCGAAATATTTTAATTCGACGAGTTGGCCATGCTGCGGATTCCGCCCACAAAGCTTTTCCAGTGCAACGTCGAGCTCCAACAGATTCCGATGGGGATCGGGGATCTGAGCGGGGTCGAGGATCTGATCCGGATCGAGATTGACTCGGTGAACGTCACCGCCATGAATCTGGCGGAGTTTTTTTCGCGCCCGATCGATCAGGATTTGCCGCATCACTTTTGCCGCGGCACCAAAGAAATGGCCACGCCCATCCCAATATTGGTCAACGCTTTTTCCGACCAGTCAGAGATAAACTTCGTGCACCAGGTCGGTGGCTTGCAGCGATTGCCCGGATGGCTCTTGCGAGATTCGTTTCCGGGCGAGGATCCGTAGCTCTTCGTAGATCAAGGGTAAAAGGTCGTCTGCGGCACGTTTATCCCCGTTCGCCATCGCATTGATAATTTCGGTCAGATCAGATCTGGGTAGCCCCTCGGAAGAAGTCATTGAGTTTCCCTTGCAGTGGAAAGTGGTATGGAAATTCCTTCCTGAAATCAGGCTCTGGTCGAAAACGGGGTCGAAAACGGGGTCGCACCTCATCAGACCGATGGCCCCGTAGCGAGATCGAGTGGAAACCGGCATTTCGAGCGGACAGGAACTCATGCGATGAAAACCGCAGATCTCCGCCAAGTATTTGCGATTTTTGGCAAGATTCCCGGAAATGACTCGGCCGTTGCAACCAACGACCGGACCACCGCAGCCGTACCACCGCAGCCGTACCATCGACTTACCCGAACAATTCGAGTATCGGCTTTCCTTCCTCGACGATGGCGACCGGGCGGCCTTGTGCGTCGGGGAGGCGGAGTTCGTGGTCGATCCCTAGGGCATGATAGATTGTCGCGGCAAAGTCTTCTGGTTTGTACGGGGGGGTGACGGCATATGCGGCGTCCCGGTCCGTCTGACCGAGAACCGCCCCCCCACGCACCCCGGCTCCGGCGATCACAGCGGGAAAAAGGGTACTCCAGTGATCGCGGCCCCAGTTGGCGTTACCAGTCGGGGTCCGCCCCATTTCTCCCAGACAGACGACCAAGGTTTCTTCGAGCAGGCCTCGTTCATCCAGGTCAATCAAAAGTGCCGACAGCGTTTGGTCGAGGCCAGGAATCAGATGATCGCCGACATCCTTGCTATTCAGGTGCGAATCCCAGCTGTACCCATCGGGGGCATCCCAGTGGACTGTGACGTAGCGAACTCCCGCTTCAACCAGCCTGCGAGCCATCAGTGTCGATTGACCGAACAGGTGGCGACCGTAGCGGTCGCGCATCGCCGGCGATTCCTGGCGCAGATCAAGTGCCCGTCGCGTTCGTTCCGAGGCGACCAGGGACAAGGCGCGTTGTTGATAGCGGTCATACGCTGAGAGGTTTTTCTCGACATCAAGCTGGCGCAAGCGCTGATCAAACTGTGAGAGCAGCGATTGACGGCGGTTCAGTCGATCCAGTGTCATCGCTTCCTGGGAAACCAATCCATCGATCTGGAACGTCAGCTCTTCATCCGCGCAGGGGCGGTAGTAGGGATTGTCCTGGGAGTCTTTCTTGTCGATCGCCGTTGTGATGGGATCGTAACCGCGACCGAGCCAGCCACCGTATTCGCCGGGACGTCGCAACTGGACAGTGTAGGTTTGCAGTCTGCCGAGGCTGTTAGGGAGCACCACGTACTGCGGAAGTTTTCCATCAGCGGGCTGCTCAGAGCCGCCGTGACGGAGGGGGTTTTGAGCGAGGTATTCAACCACGGATCCGATCGAGGGCCAGTCTTGGGGGGTGGCGTTAAAGCCGCTGCCAATGGGGATATGCCAGCGTTTGCCCGTTTGAACATAGTGTCCGCCACCGCTGTGATCATTGAACGAGTGCGAGAGCGTCCGTACGACCGCGAATTTGTCTGAGATGGCCGCAAGGCGACTCAGTTTTTCAGAGATGAGCAGGTCGGGGGTCCGACTGGCGATCGGCGAGTAGGGACCGCGGATCTTGCTGGCGGCCCCGGGCTTTAAGTCAAAAGTTTCCAGCTGGCTAGGGCCACCAAACAGGAAGAGGAAGATGACGCTTTTGGCTTTGGGGCGATTGGCCAATCCCGCTTCTTCGGCGGCGAGCAGTTGCGGCAGCGTCAGTCCGAACAGTCCGGCTCCGCCCGCTTGCAACAGTTTGCGGCGGGAAACACCACTGCACACAGATGATGATCGACCAGAAATCTCTAGCATTCCACGCAGCCTCCTCGTAAGAGTCAGGCAGAATTGTAACGAGTTTCGCCCCGCTGATCACAATTCTCGGGAAATTTTCTGCGGCAGCGGGGTTCGCTCGTTCGGAATTTACGAAAACAGATTCTTGCGATCAACGGATTCTCATTGCAAGGGTCACCATTTTTTGATCGCAGCGGCGGTCATCGGCTGATGGGGTGCGGGTGGCGACGAGGAATGGGCTTCCTGGACATCGGTTCGCAGGAAGACCTCTTGCGACGGACGTGGCATTTCGATCCCTTCGGCCTCGAATCGCTTGTGGATCATCATGTACAGGTCATTGATCGCATTGGCTCGCCCATCGAGTGAAGGAAGAAAGGCCCGCACCACGAAGGTCTGACCGCCGCTCAGTTCTTCCAATGACGCTGTCGGGGCCGGGTCTTGCAGCAGTGTTGGCTGTAACGCGGCAATCTCCAGTAATAAACGTCGAATCCGCTGTGGATCATTGTTGCTGCCGACCATCACCTTCACAGCAAAGCGGTTGACGCGATCGCTGAGAGTCCAATTAAGCAGTTTGCCGGTAATGAACTCTTTGTTGGGGACAATCAATTCTTTTCGGTCGCCGTCAACGATCGTCGTGGCGCGGAATCGAATGCGGGAAACAGTTCCCGTCGTGTCACCCACAGTGACCACATCCCCCACGCGCATCGGGCGTTCAAACAGCAGAATGAGGCCAGAAACAAAGTTGGCGAAGATCTCTTGCAGCCCGAAGCCGAGACCGACCGAAGCGGCGGCGACCAACCACTGAACATTGTTCCAGCCGACTCGAATCTGCGCAAAAGCAAAACCGACTCCCGCGACAAAAATGGCATAACGGACCAGGCACGTGGCGGCGAAACGAACACCGGCATCGACCGAAAGATGCTCGTGCAGGATCACCTCGACCAGTCCAGGAATATTTCGCCCCGCGATGACTGCCATGGCCATGATCAGCATGGCCATTCCCAGATCGGCCGCTGTCACCGGCAATTGACGTTTCACGGTTTGGCCGACCATCACATGTTTTTCCGTCGCTAAGGGGGAAACATGTTCAGTTTCATCGTTCAATTCGACCTGTTCAACGGTTGTCCGCCAGAGGACAACGCGGTCGAGGATATTCAGCGCGGGAGTCACATCCGCCCAAACCAGCCACAACCCTGCGACGGCGAACGCGATCAGTCCCGTGTCGAGCAGGCGACGCATTTGCGACACGATTTGGGTCAGATTCATCCGGAAATCAGGCCAGGTCCACCGCGGGAGCAGGAATTGGTTATAGCCCGAGTTGCCGGGTTCGAATCCGGCTTCGGTAATCGTTTGTAATTCCTGATCCTGCAAGACGGCCATCCGTCGTTTTTCCAGCGCGATCCAGCGTCGAACGGTCGCACGCACCAGCATCAGGCTGACCAGCAGCCAAGTGGTGTTTTGCAGCCGCCAATTGAGTTGCAGGGCGGTGTAAAAAAAGCCTGACCAGCCCAAAGCGAAGAGCAGCAGGCCGGTTCCTACGGCCAACCGGGGGCAGAACCGCCAGAACCGGTCGGACCAAGCATCCGCTTCCGCTATCGCTTTTAAGGACTCTTCGGTCGCTGATGCTGTGGCCCCCTGTGCTGTGGCCCCCTGGATGGTGGCCTCGTCGGTGGCAGCCTGATCAGGATCCCGTGGTTTGAGTGGGCGACGGATCGTGAGATAACAAAACAGAGCGGTCATCGCCGCGAAGACCAAAAAGGTCAGCCGTCCGATGGAATCGAGTTTATGTTCGTCGGCGACCCCTTCCGTCAGTGCGATCAAGCCCACCAGTGTCAGGCCGACGGGGATATACCAGCTCAGGTTTCGACGCCAGCGATTGATCGTCGATTTCGGCCAGTTGAAATGGTGTTCTGCAAGACCGCCACTGAGGCAGGCGATGCGGAGTACTTCGAGCGGCAAGGCAAACAGAGCGGCTCGGAGCATCCCCGCTGCGACAGCGTGTACGAAAGTGATCGTTGAAGCGCTATGATCGATCCGCCAGCCGACGAACCCGAGCAGCAGTGGCCAGCCACTGGCAATGATCAGAGTCAACGAGAGGGTTTGGAGTGTGGGCGTCAGGTTGCGACAGTCACGGTGAGACGCCGCCAGTCCGCGATGATGCACGAGTTTTTTCAAAATCGGCCGCAGCGCTAACCAAACAACAAAGGAAACCGCCGAGATTGCCCACCAGAAGGGGAGCCGGATGATGTTCATTTTGGCGGCATCACCGACCGAATTCCACGAGGGCTGGTCCGCGAGCCAAGAGAGGGATTTCGAGGCTTTCAGCAAGTTGTCCTCGCTAAAAGCTTGCCCTGTCCGAATCCAGAGTACCCGTTCGTCGACATAGTCAGCGTATTTCGTTGTCAGATTCAGCAGTCGTCGTTCGAGGTTATCCATTTCGACCAGTTGCTGAAAAAAACGAGAATAGTCGGCATCGAGCCCTTTGATCAGGTTGCGTCGTTCTGAGAGCAGCGACTTCAGGTTGGTGGCAATCGGCTTTTGGTCGAGGGGGACACCGAGTTCTGCGGCCCGTTTGACCACTGCCGCGTCGAAATCGAGCAGCGCCAGGCGATCGGAGTCGAGTTGAAAAAGTCGCATCCGCGCCTCGCGCACCACATCGTTCCGGTGCAGGAGATTCGACCTCAATTCGCGGGGATTGAGCAATTTCGCTCGTTGTTGTCGGAGCAAGAGTCCGATCGAATCGGTCAGTCCGACATCCCGAACCATCGACTGGGTCCGCTCGAATTCCTTTTCCAGTTCCATCCAGGAATTCGTTGCCCGTTCATGGCGTTGCTCGAGTGCTTGAATTTTGTCGGTGACATCGTGTCGCTCTTGGGCGAGTTCGAGGTTTCCCTGAGCAAGCGGCTTCAGGACCGGCGGAGTTTTGGCGACGAGTTCTTCGGCCTGTTGGACTCGTTGGTCCGCCTGATTTTCTCGGCGTTTTGCGAGTTCATCCTGGAGCAGATTGAGTTCCCCGACTTTGAGGGCCAGTTCTCGAGTGGCCAGTTCCCGTTGGGCCTGCACGAGGTCGGCGGCGGCCACGGATTGGAACCAGTCGGCTTCGGCGTGCAGTGCCCTTCGTTCGTCCTCGGCGCGAACTCGTCGTGACAAGAGAAACGCCTGATGGGCCTGCATCAATTCACGTGGCTCGCCCGCATTGGGAAGGGTGAGGATCTGATCGTTAATTTCGATTAAACGGTCTTCGACTTCCGCCAGTTCGTTGACCAGTTCCTCGGGTCGAGTTCGCCATAGGGCGAGTTCGGCTTCGAGTGTTCCCACTCGTTTTCTCAGCCCGTCATTGGAATCATCGAGCTGTTTTTCTCGCAGTTCCACCATTCGCTCGAGTTCGTTGAGATCGGTCACCTTGGCGATGGCGGGATTGGCGGTGGTCGGAGACTGTTCCAACCGAATTTCGGTGTTCCTCAACATGGCTTTCACGTGTGCCAGGTTCCGTTCGAGTCGCTCGCCCTTTTCGCGGTGTTCTTGTGCGATCTCGAGTCGCTCGATGGCATCTCTTAAATAGTTGAGGATATTCTCGCGCAGATTGGCCGCGAGGTCTTGATTGGCCTCGACCACCCTGATCTGCTTTTCCAACGTCTGAATCGTCGGGACTTCAATTTTGGCTGCGGATTGGGCATGAGCCGTCGCAGACAACAGTCCCAGAGTCAGTCCGTAAACCACAAACAGTCGCCAACTCATGATTGCTTCCCTGCATTTTCATCGACTTTGCTTCACGGAGTCGCCCCGACCGCCTGCACAAGAGACCTGCAGCGCTGCGGAAAATTTTGCTGTCGTTCTCTTGTTACGTGGTCGCTTTGCGATCTCGATTTGGTAACGCCGATTCATCCTGAACGGGTCATTGGTGCGTGGTATGGCAGAAATTGCCGAGTCATGTCAACATGTCTCGAAGCGGGGAGGGGTTAATCGCTGGATTTGAGGAACTCGGTTTGTGTGAGGATTTGGCGAATTCCCGAAGAAATCATGCGGGGGGAACGGGGACCTCGCTTGAAGATTGAGGGGAGTTCGCGTTAGTGTCGCCGTGCCGGATTGAGTCGATTGATCTGCAATCCGTTTAAAATCTGGATCGGATGAGGAAATGCCCTTTGCTGCTGCAGCGTCTGAGAAAAACAGCCTGAGTACTGCGATACAAGAAAGCGTCCAGATGATTTCTGGCGAACTTGGTCGCGTGCCGGACCTGACCATTGCGTTCGTTTCGCAACATCATGCCAAGAATTTTCCCTCGATGGCGTCATCGATCGTAGACCGACTGGGTGGCGGAATTTTGCTCGGTTGTACGGGTGAAACCATCATTGGTGGTCATCGGGAATACGAAGAAGGGCCTGCCTTCTCGTTGTGGTGCGGCGTATTGCCTGGGGCAGATTTGGTCCCTTTTCAATTGGAATTTGCCGAAACCCCCGATGGTTTCATGTGCAGTGGCCTGCCGGACGACCTGGGAGCTCGGTCAAAAGAGACGCGTGCCGTACTGCTGCTGGGTGAACCCTTTTCCTCGGTCCCTCAATCTGTACTGGACCTCTTGGCCGATGAATTGCCCGACGTCCCTGTGATTGGTGGCATGGCCAGTGGGGGAAATCCGGGTGAAAACCGGTTGTTTCTGAATCATCAAGAAATTCATCAGGGGGCTGTCGGAGTGGTGCTTCGAGGGGGGCCGCAGGTCCGTACGGTGGTTTCGCAAGGTTGTCGACCGATCGGGGCTCCGTTTGTGGTGACGAAGGCCGAGCGGAATGTGGTTTACGAATTGGGTGGATCCACACCCATGCAGCGATTGCAAGAAATATTTCAACTGCTTCCCCCCCGTGATCAGAAGCTGGTCGAGGGGGGAATTCACATTGGGATCGCCTTAAATGAATATCAGGAATCCTTTCACCGGGGGGATTTTCTGATACTGAATGTGGTTGGGATCGACAAAAAGTCGGGTGCATTAAAAGCGGGGGGAGTCGTCCGGGTGGGGCAGACCGTTCAGTTTCAAATTCGGGATGGTGAAACGGCGGATGCGGACTTGAAGAGGTTGTTGGAAAGACATTCGTCAATCTATCCCCAGTTGCCCGCCGCCAGTTTGTTATTCAGCTGTAATGGTCGCGGATCACGGATGTTTTCTGCGCCCGACCATGACGCCGGTTTGATCCAAAGCCGGTTGGGTCCGTTGCCATTAGCAGGAATTTTTGCTCAGGGAGAGTTGGGGCCCGTGGGTGGTAAAAATTACATTCATGGATTCACTGCGAGTATTGCACTTTTCGAAGAAGAAGCGGTTTGATGACGGTATTGCATGGTTTCGATTCCTCGGCCGGTTATCAAGGTGGATTTGTCTCTATCGGCAACTTTGATGGAGTCCACTGTGGTCATCAGGCGATGCTGGCGTCCCTGGTTCAGCGGGCGCGGTCCGACGGTGTTCCGGCGGTGGTGCTGACATTTGATCCGCACCCGATTGAACTGCTGCGTCCTCAGGCCGCTCCCCCTCGATTGACAACACTGATTCATCGAGCGGAATTGCTGGAACAATTCGGTATCGATTTTGTAATTATTTTGCCAACAACGACGGCTTTTCTCGCAAGAACCGCCGAAGATTTCTTTCACTCGATTATTCTCGCCGAACTTCAAGCACGTGGGCTGGTCGAAGGGCCCAACTTTTTCTTTGGCAGAAACCGGGCGGGAAGCATCACGGTGCTGAAAAGTTTTTGTACCGGTCAAAATCTGGCACTGGATGTGATTTCCCCTGTGATCGTGAATCAACAACTGGTTTCTTCGAGCGTGATCCGCTCGCTGATCGAGTCGGGGAATCTGGCCGAATCGGTCCAGTTATTGGGTCATTCCTATCAACTTTCCGGCACGGTAGGACGGGGAGCCGAACGTGGCCGACTGCTCGGTTTTCCCACGGCCAATCTGGTCGACATGGAAACCCTGATTCCAGGAAATGGAGTCTACGCTGCGACAACATCGATCGAGGGGGTTTGCTATGCGGCGGCGGTGAATATCGGGCCCAATCCGACCTTTGGCGAGCTGTCAAAGAAAGTGGAAGTTCATGTGCTCGATTATTGCGGAGATCTTTATGGAAAAAGACTCAATGTCGATTTTCTGGTAAGAATTCGTGATGTGATTCGATTTTCATCGGTCGAGGGACTGTTGGTGCAATTACGCCAGGACATCGAGCAGGTGCGGAGAGTGGCCGGGATGTCGGCCTGAACGGCAGGACGAGGTTGCCTACGCCGCGAAACGGATCTGATCCGGGGTCGTGCACCCTCGAAAGCGCAAGTCGGATGACTTGTATGATTCTTTCGGGGTTTCTTGAGGGAAAAGCGGTTTTATCCCAAAAACGGAATCCGGGTAAAAACGAAAAAAGCGGCAGGGGTCGATAGTCGACACCTGCCGCTCGTCAGTCTGGTAACGTGAACCTGCTGTGGACCCGTCCGTGGTCTCAACAGAACGTTCGCCGGACAATTCATCTATGGTCTCAGGCCAGTTGTTTTTTTCGACCGACGAGGGTCCGAATCCGTTCGGCCAGCAGAGCTGTGTCGAACGGTTTGCGGAACGTCTCGTTGAACGGGGTACGGTCGAAACCACTAGCCGTGTCATCGTCGCTCAGTAGCGCCACGAGTACGGCGTCGGCGTATTCGTTATTTCTACGCAGGTTGTGCGCAATTAACGTTGCCTCGTGTCGTCCCATGCCGAAGTCGATCACCACGCAGTCTGGATGCAGTGACTCTGCCTGAATGCCGGCTTCAAAGCCACTCGCCGCGGATTCAATTTTGTAATCCATGGGAGGCATCAGATCAAGAATCTGTCCTCGAACGTTCTGGTCAACACCAACGAGGAGCAACTTGCCCATCGCTTCATCTTCCAGTTCGCCCAAGGGCATTCCATGTTCTTTAAGGAACCGGATCAAGTGGTCGCGTGGAATGCGACGGTCCTGTGATCCTGGAATGCGGTAACCGCGCAGACGGCCGGAGTCGAACCATTTGCTTACTGTGCGGGGGGCAACCTTGCAGATCTTTGCTACCTGTCCAGTAGTGAAGATCGTTCTCATCGCGGGCTCTCCAATCACTAGATTGTTCTCACACAGAAGGGCGTCGCGACCCTCCGGATCTCCACCCTCAAACGTGTTAACGAGGTTCGGGTGCCGATTTTTTACTCTCGGTACCAAAACCGCCGATTGCTCGGAGTCGGTGTTTCTTCCACAGTTGTCAGGAATATCGAGTGAATGCGAAATTCCTGACCACTGTAAAGAGTCTTCACGCGTCGGGCATCGGCGGGCACTTCGACTTGATCCCTTGGTCGAAATACCCGTGAAGGGCGGGGAATGTGTGGTCACCGCCACAGAATGATCCATCCTGTGTTGAGAAACCCCGAATTGTCCTGCCCCCCAGACAGTCCCGCCGTACAAACCCCACATTTCAGATCAATCGCTATCTGTTATGTGGTTGTTGGCACCGCTGCAAACCGTCTCGCTAATTGAATCGTCTTTTCAGGAATCTCTCTTGACATGTTTTCCCTAAGAAGTTCGGGATCTGGCAGGTGAACTTCATCCGGCCTGCCAAGTTGAACCCGTTTCCCGGAAAACTCGCGTTGAATTACCGAAGTTGACGTACTTTCCTGAAGAACAGGGAAAGCCCAAGGCGCCGTTCAGACCTGAAGGGATCGGATACAGGAACGGGAATTTCTGAAATTTTGGGATTTGCATCCAGATCGACTCCGATTTTGGCTCGATCCTAAGCAGCGACCTCGCAAAAGCCTTCCCGCATCCCCCGTATGATCCGCGATGAAAAATCTGAAACGAAGTTTAGGTTACAGAGATCTTCGTCCGCGAGAACTGAATCCGAAAAACATGAATCAAACCTGAATTCAGCAGAGAGAATTTTCAAGTCAGGCCAATCCCTGCAAACCTTCACCTTGTTGAGGCTCGTAGCGCCTTGTAGCATCGATTGTAACGACGAAAACGGAGATCCCGATGTTTCAACGATTTTTAGTCGTTTAATGAAACGTGAAGCGGCGGATCGCGATTCGAATACGCTCGATGGTAGAGGAGAAGGCATGCGGACCTTGTTGCTGACACGAAAACAGGGCGTGACGCTCGTTTTGTTTGTACTGATAGGGGGGCTCTTCGCCGACAACGCGTGGTCGCAGGGGCGGAGCCGCGGGGGTGATCGCACAGATCGCGTTGGACGGATGCGCGACGAGACCTCTAGCCTTTTGATGTCCATGCGGAAAAAAGAAGTCCTGGACCAGTTGAAGTTGACCCCTGAACAGGAAAAACAACTGGGCGAGATCCGAAATGCGTCATTCCGAATTCCTCCTGGAACCAGTCCTGAAGATTTCGAGAAACTCCGCAAAGAAACCGACGAAAAAGCGGTGAACGTCCTCAGTGCCGAACAAAAATTGACTTGGCAGAAGATTAAGACGGAAGCCGAAGCGGGACGACAAGAGAACAGTCGTGCGGCGGGGGCCAGTCCCGATGCCGGTCGATCAAGTTCCACGGGTGGAATCGTCCGTGCAGTCAATGCTCAGGCCGTTACGTCGGGTCTCATCATCGAAGAGAAGCCACCCGAAGGGGCTCGCGCGGTGATCTCGTTCGGTCCCCTCGCGGCACTCAGAGTCTCGCAAGCCAAGGCAAAAGAGGACGAAGAGAAAAATCCTGACGAAGCGAAAGCCGACGAAGCGAAAGCCGAGAAGCAGAGTGACGAGAAGCAGGCCGAGGATTCAAACACGGAGTCCGCTGCGGTCGACACCCCTGCCCTGCGCACAACGCAATTACCAGAGGTTGCCGCAGCCAATGACACAGCAGTCAAACGGGTGAAAGGGGAAGAAGAACCAAACCTCTCGTTTGAATTCCGCTACGCCCCCTGGTCTGACGTATTAAAATTGTTTGCCGACGCGAACGATCTGACGCTGGACCTGAATGATGTTCCTCCCGGGACATTCAACTATTACGACAATCAACAATACACGATGACCGAGGCGCTCGACATCATCAATGGATACCTGCTGAGTAAGGGGTATGTGCTGGTGCGACGAGATCGATTCCTGGTCTGTTTGAATATCGAAAACCCGATCCCGCCGAATGTGGTCCCCAATGTCACCATTGCGGAGCTTGAAAAACGAGGCAAGAACGAATTACTGAACCTGATCCTTCCGCTCACGGGAATGGAAGCCGAAACGGTGGTCACTGAGGTGAAAGAGTTGCTAGGCCCACAAGGGAAAGCCTCGGCGCTGAAAAGTACGAACTCATTGGTTTTGACCGATATTGGCAGCAACCTGAGACGTGTCGCGTGGCTCATGACATCGGGAACACCCGTTGATAAACGGGATACGGCATTCAAAGCGATCGCACTGAAACATATTTCCGCCGCCGAAGCCGAACGAACCGTTCGGCGACTCTTCGGTTTGAACGCCCCGATTGCCTCTTCGGGGGGGGCCCAGCAACCCGCGAATCCCTTCGGTGGTGGTGGCGGTCGAGGAGGCTTTGGTGGGGGATTTCAAGGCGGTGGTGGATTTCCGGGTGGGGGCGGGTTCCCCGGCGGTGGATTCCCCGGCGGTGGAGGTCAGCCAGGTCAGCCCGGCGGAGCTCCGGCTCCAGCAGTTCCCGGTGGTGCACAATCTCAGTTCATGGGAAAAATTCAGGTTACAGCGGACACCCGAACCAACCATTTGCTAGTGACTGCGGCAGCACCATTGCTGAAAGTTGTCGAAGAAGTCGTGAAAGCTCTCGACACCAATAAAGACTCTGCGGGAAATGATCTCGAAGTCAAAAGCAGTCCTTCCTATCCCAAGGCGTATACCATTCGGGGTGGCGATTCATCCTCGGTCGCTCGAACGCTCAATATGGTCATGCCGGGTGTTGTCATTGGTGATGACAGTCGTTCGGGCAAGATTTTTATTCAGGGTACTAAAGAAGAGCACCTCGAAGTCGAGCGCTACATTCGGGAGTTCTCAGGCGAAGCATCAGGCTCGGTGACGGTAATTAATCTGACAAAACTGGATCCTGGCCAAGTTACCAATTCGCTGCGCAACCTGTTTCTGAACGACTCGAACCGTGCACCGTCGATCGAGGCGGACGCCAATGGACGACGAATCATGGTCCGGGGCACTGCTGACCAGATTCTGCAGGTGAAAGAATTGCTGCGCAGTTTGGGAGAAATCCCTCCCGCAGAAGGTCCTGATGCAGATTCAACGCCGGTCGATCGTGGTAACATTCGACAGTTGCGGGTCGGGTCTCATGACCCCAACGAGATCTTAGGATTGGTTCAGCGGACTTGGGGGGCTTCCGGCCGCAGTCCATTCCGGATTGTCATTCCGTCCCGATCGAGTCCCATTCGGGGGCGAAAAGTCCCTGGTGAGTCCTCGCCGGACCTCGAATCCGATCCCGCCGATCCATCGCCCTTACGAGGGAATCGGGGCGAGTCTTCCCGGTCACCCAATTCGGCACCCGCAGAAAAACGGTCCACTGAACCGCTTGAGCAAAATCCACGTCGCGATCGCAGTAGCCCGGACGCCTTTCTTCCCCGCTCGAAGACCAGGCCCGCGACGACACAATTGATTCCTCGACCCGTTGCAGAAAAATCCCGTCCCGCCGGCGCGGAACTGCAACTGGTGAGTCAGGAAGTGACGTTGGCTCCTACTGTATCGGAACGGGAATCGAACGGTAGCGATCTTGACCAAGACAATACAGCGACG
This sequence comes from Schlesneria sp., assembly GCA_044354755.1. Taxonomy (GTDB): domain Bacteria; phylum Planctomycetota; class Planctomycetia; order Planctomycetales; family Planctomycetaceae; genus Schlesneria. The sequence continues at coordinate 13,430 of JBIKZJ010000001.1, forward strand.
CCTGCGGCCGACGACACCTTCGTGAATCGGCGACAACCTGCTGTGAAAGCCCCGGCAGCATTCCCCTTGAACGGGGACAATCCCGATTCTCCGATCGGGGCGACCGTGATGGGAAATGAGATTATTCTCACCGGCCCCGACAGCCAGTCACTTGATGAACTCGAAGAACTGATCACAACGCTTGTCGATGCAATTCCCCAGCGGACCCACTGGACGGTCTTCTATTTAAAAACCGCTGACGCCACGGAAACGGCACAAATGATTGAACGTCTATTTCCACAGAGCTCGGTGACGACCTCCTCTAGCAGCAGCAGCAGCGATGGCGGTTTTTTCGGTAGCTTTACCAGTGGACTGTCTCGGCTTGGCAGCGGGATGATGAATGCAACGGGATTGAATCAGACGTTGGGTGGATCACAAAACCTGCGAATCATCACCGACGTTCGCTCAAACGCCCTGTTTGTCACCGGACCTCAAGAGGTGATTCGGGACGTTGAGTATATGCTGGAATTGCTGGATGCCAGTGAACTTCCCCAATCTTTACGAGATCGGCTCCCCCGATCGATTCCCGTGGAACATGCCGACATCGACGAAGTGGCCGAGATCGTGGAATCGCTGTTCAAAGACAAAATGCAGGGCGAGCAACCCCAGAATAACCAACAACAATTTAACCCGCTGGCCATGATGATGGGTGGCGCGAATCGCGCCGGTGCGGCAGGACGAAAGGCTCAGGGTCCTGAATTAACCCTGGGAGTCGACCGTAGGACGAGTCATCTGGTCCTTTCCTGTAACGAGGCGATTTTTCAACAGGTCGAGACTGTCGTCAAGACGATCGATAAACGAGCGAAAGAGGCTAACCGGACGGTCCGAATCGTTCCACTCAAAACAGCCGACCCAACCGTTGTTCAATCGACACTGACTTCACTGATGCCCAAGGTAACGGTCAGTGCAACCCGTTCCCGTTCTCCAAAACGGAATGACCAGGCAGGGGGCGCGAATCCTGATCGAAATGCCACGCCGCAAATGGGGCAACCTGGTAGTCGTTTCGGTGGTGGTGGTTTCCCAGGTGGTGGATTTCCGGGCGGTGGATTTCCGGGCGGTGGTGGTTTTCCAGGTGCTGGCGGCGGCGGACGGGGAGGATTTCCCGGTGGTGGCGGTTTCCCCGGTGGTGGCGGTTTCCCAGGCGGCGGTGCTGGTGGACGTGGCGGGCGGGGTAACTGAGCCTCTGTTCGCCGAGGCGTTGCTCCCTTTTTCCGATCGTTCGCAATTGGTGCAGAATGGTAAACCTGGATCTAGGCAGTACCCCGGTTGAAATTCTTCCTGTGGGTGAGTCGGGTTTGGTTGTTCGTTTTGGCGAGACCATCAGTCATACTGTGCACCATCGGATTTGTGGACTGGGAGCATATCTCACCGAATTTCCGCTGCCAGGTGTCATCGAATTCGTGCCCGCCTATACGACGCTGACAATTTATTACGATCTGCGGCAAACAAGCTTTGAGGATTTAGTAGAGGCATTAAAACGCCTGGCACTCGATCTTCCCGAAGTACAACAAGCAGACCGTCCCCTCATTGAGCTCCCGGTCTGTTATGGGGGTAAGTTTGGTCCTGACTTGGAATTTGTCGCTCAGCAGCATTCCTTGACAACGGATGACGTGATCGAAATCCACTCGTCGGTCACTTACCGAGTCTACCTGATCGGATTTGCTCCTGGTTTTCCTTATCTCGGCGGGATGTCAACCCGAATTGCGACCCCGCGTCGTGAGTCACCTCGGTTGAGTATCCCGGCAGGTTCCGTGGGTATTGCGGGTGAACAAACCGGTGTTTATCCGCTCGAGACTCCAGGGGGTTGGCAGCTGATTGGTTGCACCCCGTGGAAACTGTTTCTCCCTGAACAGACGCCCCCAACCCGATTTACTGTCGGCGATCAAGTCCGGTTTCGACCGATCACTCACGAGACGTTTATTCAGTTGAGGAACGATTTTCGATGAGCTTGCGTGTGCTTCGAGCGGGGATGCTTACGACCGTGCAAGATCTCGGTCGAACAGGATTTCAGCAATACGGGGTGATCGTGAGTGGGGTAATGGACCCGCATTCCCTGCGGATTGCCAATTTGCTGGTTGGCAATCCGCAACAGGCGGCGGGACTGGAAATCACGCTGATGGGACCGACGCTGCTGTTTGAACAAGATGCCTTGATTGCCATCACAGGAGCTGACCTCTCCCCCCGAATTAACCAGCAGTTAGTTCCCGCCTGGAGACCTGTCTGGGTACGTGCCGGAAGTCAACTGGATTTCGGGGCTCTCCGATTTGGCTGTCGCGCTTGTCTTGCGATCGCAGGAGGGATTGATGTGCCGCTGGTCATGAATAGCCGCAGCACCTGCCTGCCCGCACAACTCGGCGGTTACCGGGGACGATCGCTGCTGATCGACGATTCCCTTCCCGTTGGATCCGCATCACCACAAGCCATTCGACGAATCCGCCAGCTCGTCGAGGCCGCATCCGATCAATCGATGAGTTCCGTCACATGGTTTGCTGGGATGGACCTGACGAATTATGCGAAAGAACCGACGATCCGTGTGATTCCTGGCAGTCAGTATGATTGGTTTACAGCAGCCAGCCAGAAAACGTTCTTCAGCGAGACCTTCTGTATTTCGCCCCAGTCTGACCGAATGGGCTTTCGACTTTCCGGCCCTTTGCTGCAGCAACAAAAGCCGCGAGAACTCGTTTCTGAAGCAGTCACTTTTGGGACGATTCAGGTCCCCGCCGATGGTCATCCGATTATCCTCATGGCAGATCGCCCTACCACAGGTGGCTATGCCAAGATCGCCCAAGTGATCGCCGTCGATCATCCCGTGCTAGCTCAGATGAAGCCCGGCTCAACAGTTCGATTCCAAGCCATCACCCTCGAAGCAGCCCGGCAGGAGTTTCATTCCCGCGAAGCCCAAATTGATCGATTGCGCTGTGGAATTCCTCTTAACTGAAATGGAATAAAGGATATGGGCATCATCCAATCCATCGACTTGAACTGCGATCTCGGAGAAAGCTTCGGAGCCTACCAACTTGGCCAGGACGCCGAGATTCTGCAGTACGTGACCTCGGCCAACATTGCCTGCGGATTTCACGCCGGCGACCCGGCCACCATGCGGAAAACAGTCCGACTGGCGTTTGAAAAGGGGGTTGCCATCGGAGCCCACCCCGGATTTCCGGACCTGGTCGGATTCGGTCGCCGCGAGATGCGGGTTGCGATTCAAGATGTCCAGGATCTGGTGCTGTATCAGCTCGGAGCCCTGCACGCCTTTGTCGTGTCCGAAGGGGCCGTGCTACGCCACGTCAAACCTCATGGAGCACTCTACAACATGGCCGCCAAGGATCGCGAATACGCTCGGGCGATTGCCACCCCCCTTCACCGCTTTGACCCCTCATTAATTCTGTTCGGCCCATCAGGGAGCGAGTTGATTACTGCGGGGAAATCGGCGGGACTGCGTACCGCCAGTGAAGTCTTTGCAGATCGTCGCTATGAACAGGACGGATCACTCAGCCCCCGAAATCAACCAGGGGGGGTGATCACCGAATGCGAACAAGCGATCCAACAGGTGCTGCAGATGGTTCAGACCGGACAAGTGCAGACGCGTCAGGGAACATCATTACCGATACAGGCCGAGACCATCTGCCTTCACGGTGACGGTCCCCATGCACTGGAGTTCGCCCGACGAATTCGGTCAGCGCTTGAGGCCTTGGGCGTGACCGTCCGAGGGGTTGGCTGAAGGACTCGTACTCCTCATGGACCAAAGTCCCCTTTCCGTTCTTCCTTCGTTAACTTTTGTTCAAGCTCTTCTTTTCGAGCTCTGTCCTAGAAAGCCACCCGAAAACTGCCGTCATTGATGGTACTCATTTTGTATACGATGACTCGTTTCGCGATTCAAAACACCCCAATTCGAGCGCCGATCATCATCAAAATCCGTATCTGAATCTCGTCGTCACGCAAATCGGTCGCCTTTTCTTCAGCCAGCGACCTTTAGCCTAAGCTCTTCAGTCTGGAATGCCAATCCGGCCTCTTTAAAACTGCGATTTCGCAGGCTTGACTTCCCAGCGTTCGCCAAAGAAGTCGGCGTCGACAATTTTACCGGGATAACGACTGTTTGCCGGTACCCGAATATCCACAATCGCCCAGTCCGGCAGCTTCGGGATTTGGCGGGCATTGTTCAGATAATCGTATTCCCGGTACGTGAAACCGCTGTTCAGAACCACATACTTCTCGGGATTCAGTGGGTTCGGGTAAATCGCGATCGGAGCATGATTGACCGCGTCAAACTTGCGGTCCCCAACCGTGAGGCCATCCGCTTCCCACTGAATGGGAAGCTTCGAGGCGATCCGAGCCATCAGTTGATTGGCTTGGGCGTCTCCCCAAATGACCAGATTCGACTCGGCGATGTCTTTGTCGGTAATCTCGCTGTCACGTTTCACCACGACATCCCCCCGCATCTGTCGACGCCAATGCGTGACCGCATGGGTAAACTCGCACTGAACCCACTTGTCGACCGCTTCACTGCGACAGGAACCGCTCGGCTTGACGAAAACAAACGAGTCCATCAGGGCGTCGTCGATCGGTCCTTGCAAACCATGCTTTTTCCGCAGTCCTTGTGCACGCCCCGGCTTCCAGGTCATTCCCTCACGCACAAAGGCGCCGTCTGCGGGAATCTCCATGGCTCCACCCGCATCGATCCGGATCTTGCCTGGATGGCCTTGCGGAGGCCGAATGGTGAAGGCGGTGACATTCCCGGTGGTGACTTGGAGTTCATTCCCGACCGGCTTGACCACCACTCGAGACTCATCCCAATGCTGCTGCATCCCCTCGATCGTCAGCCAGTGCATCTGGTTGTACTTGAGTGTGTAGGTGACGAGCTGAACCTGTGCCGGGGTGCGATCAATCCCTTTGATTGCCCATTCGGCCAGCTTCGCTTCAATCTGCTTGCCCGACTCAGGGTGAATGCTGTGTGCCGTGTTAGGGCCGATAATATGCAATAGCTTCATCCCTTCCCGCTCGTACGCCGTTTCCATGATATCCGCCGCCTGCTTTTGAATATCCATATCACCGCTGTAGGCGACCGTCGGTAGATGAGCGAGATTGGCGGCGTATCCAGGGCAATCATACATCCGCCAGAGAGCTCGTTCGTAAGGGGTTGGTGTCAGAGTTTCTTTCTGGAAATGTCGCAAAAATTCCGGAGTTTCCGAAAAGCCCGCTCCGGGATTGGCGGCAAACCATTGGTCTGGATAGTGAACGGCAAACTGCCAGCAGGCGGCTCCCCCCATCGAAAACCCTCGCACGGCCACGCGATCAGGGTCGACCCGATATTGTTTTTTCACCGCATCCAGAGCTTCGAGCGAATCGATTTCTCCCGCCAGTTTGTTCGCGTTGCAATAGCGACCATAGGGATGCAACACGATCGTGTTAGCAGGTGAAATCGCGCCGACATTTTTCGAGCGATCATTTAGGAAGTTGACTTCGCTTAGCAATTCTCCCCGACCATGAAACCAGAAATCCAGTCGATGCTTTTCCGTTCCGTCGTATTGATAAGTGGCTGGAATGACAAGCCCGTACGGCTGAACCGTCTTGTCGATCTTGGAAAGATATCCCCGGACAACGACTCCGGTCTGCCGAGTCCATGGGGAGTCGCCCGCCAGCAGTTGATCCGCTCGCTGGTGTCCCTGTTGCAATAGCGATTGCCCAACCGCGATCTCTTTGGGATCAAAAAACTCCTGAAACCGCAGCGCCTGATCGACGGCTCGATGGAAAATCAATACGTCCGGCAGCAGCGAACTCACCTGAGGCGAATTCGATTGACTCAACTTTTCGAGTTTGGCCTGCAGTGACTGCAACCCTTTGTTGAGTTCCGTTCGATCCGCTTCCGTCACTTCGACCCCCAGCTTGGGGACACGACGGACCTGTTCCGCCGTGTTATCAGAGGGGCCATCCGCCATAACGACTTGAGTGGCCAGAACTGCCGCAACCAGAGCGAGCACAATCTGTCGACGGAAGGGGATTAACATCATGGTTCCTGCAAAGGGAGTGGGAAATTCTCTGAGAGTAACAACGGTTTGCTCTGACAACCTCTTCGTGAAGACGGATCTTCGCGCAGACGGCTCTTCGCGCAGACTTACAAGAGGGAATGAACTACTAACCCCGACAGTAGTTTGGGATAGAAGTAGGTGCTCTTGGGAGGCATGGTCTCGCGACCTTCCGCAATTTCCTGGACCTGCTCGATCGTGGCAGGGGCCACCAGGCACCCCAATTGATGTGACTTGGCATTCAAAGCAGTGGTCGTTTCATCAATTCGATGAACGTATTGGAATTTTGGCTCCCCGCCGACCTGCTTGAAGATCAATTCTTCTAGCAGAAGCTTGTGCAACAGACTGACCCCCAGCGATTGCCACGCCTGACTGTGATCAGCGGCTAGTTGCCCCATCAGGCTGGCATCCAGCACGCGGACGAATAGCCAGGTCCCATCGGCGGCCGTGCCGAATCCAAAGACATTTTGGCCCCCGTCCGCCTGGATCAGCTCCCACGTCTCTGCGGCGGCTTTGTCCCCCTGGCCAATCACGTCGATGGCACAGTGCGGTTCCAGTGCCTCAGCAATCTGCACCGAGGTCAATTCGGGGGAGAGCCCCGAGACCAGTCGGTGGGTTGGCAGAATCTGTAATCCGGCGTCCTGCATCCCGACAAAATGCATCAGGACCGAATTGGCGGACGAGAGATCATCGAGCTTTCCGGCTGCCTGCAGTTCGCGACGGTAGCTCAAGGCGGTTTCATAACGATGGTGGCCGTCAGCAATAAAGACCGGCTTGTCGTGAAGGCTCGCTTTCACCTTGCCGATTAGCTGATGATCCTTGATCACCCACATGCGATGAATGACACCAAGATGGTCCGTTGCCTGGGAGGGGGTAAGAGGAATGCAGGCTTCGTCCAGCAGGTGCTGGATCGAGTCGGCCCCTTCCTCATCAGGATACAGGCCAAAAATGGGTGAAAGATTGGCTTGAGTCGCACGGATCAGCATCAGGCGATCCAGCTTGGGACCTGACAGCGTCTGTTCGTGCGGAAAGACGTTTCCGGCTCCGAAGTCTTCCAGCCGAACCCTTGCCAGAAATCCGCCACGAACGTGCGTCTTCCCTTCCCAGCGGAATTCCTGCGAATAGACATAAATCGCATCTTCGGGTTCCTGCAGCAAAACCCCATCCAGCATCCAGTGCTTGAGAAAATCGGCGGCCCGGCCATACTTGGCGTTGGCATCCGGATCGGCAGGCTCCTGTCGATTCAGCTCCAGCCGAATAAAATTGCAGGGATGCTGCTTGTAAAGCTGGTCCTGAAACCGGGAGTCGATGACATCGTAGGGGGGCGTCACGACATCCGAAAGATCCCCCACTTGAGAGAGATCGTAGCGCCAACCTCGAAACGGACTAACATCAACCATTTGCAAAAAGCCTTCCTGCATTCAAAACTCGCGTTGGAATCCAAAGTCCAACTAGGTCCATACAATGAAGGAAGTCACCCTGCGGTTCAAGTCCCTCGGCATCGGCTTTTGAAATCCTGGATCAATCCTGCTTCCCAATAAGGTCAACCGATGGCTCATCGATGGAGTCTGTTCACGTTTTTTTCTTCGCTATTCGTTTCGCTTTCCGCCCAGGCGCAGATGATCGATCTGACCCGCGCGGTCGTCGTGATTCGGGCAGAAGAATGCCCGGCAGCAGAAAAAATCGCTCCGACCATTCTCACCGAAGAAATTCGCCGCCGTACCGGCTTGGCGTGGGAAGTCACCACCCACTGGCCCGCCCAGGCGGAGGTGGTGATTGCCATTTCGACCCTCGACCACCCCCCTGCCTGGAAACCTCAGATCGAGGCCGCAATCGAAAATGTTCCCCGGCAGGCCGAGGCTTATTCCATTCAGGTGCTTCCCGCCACCCGCGAACAGCCCCTCATGATCGCCATCACTGGTTACGACGCGCGCGGGGCGATGTTCGGAGTCGGCAAACTGCTGCGTCAACTGAATTGGAAGCCGGGCCATGTCGATTGCTCCAGTAACCTTCAGGCGAGCGAAGCCCCCGATCGTCCGATTCGAGGCCACCAGATTGGCTATCGGGATACGGCAAATAGCTGGGATGCCTGGACCCTCGAACAGTTTGACCAGTATTTTCGTGAACTCGTGATTTTCGGGGCCAACGCCGTCGAAAACATCCCATGGCAGGAAGATAAGCCGGGGCCGCTCATGAAATATCCTCGCGAAGAGCTGAATTTCCATTTCGCCGAATTATGCGAAAAATACGATCTCGCCCATTGGATCTGGGTTCCCGTCCTGATCAAGCTCCCGGATGAGACCAAAGAGCAGGAAGTCTTAAAGCGGCAGGAAGACTATTTTCGTAGGGTCAAACGCCTCGACGCCCTCTTCGTCCCCGGAGGTGATCCCGGTGACAACAAGGCGAATGTGTTGATCCCGCATCTCGAACGGATGGCCAAACTGCTGAACAAGCACCATCCACACGCAAAAATCTGGCTCTCACTCCAGCACTTCAAACCGGATGATGTCGACTTTCTCTATCAGTACCTCGATCAAAAACTCCCCACCTGGTTCGGTGGGCTGGTGATGGGCCCCAGCAGCCCACCGATGGAATTGACTCGCCGCCGACTGGCAACACCCTATCAGTTGCGCTGGTATCCCGATATTACGCATAGCGTTCGATGTCAGTACCCCATCCCCTGGCTTGACCCGGCGCTGGGAATGACACTCGGCCGTGAGCCAGTTAATCCCCGTCCTGTCGACTATACCGAAATTTATCGGATGGATTACGCGTTTACAGATGGCTTTATCAGCTACTCGGACGGAGTTCACGACGATTTCAACAAAAGCCTCTGGTCGCAACTGGGCTGGAACCCCCACCGCAACCCGCGTGAAGTGGCGGTCGAGTATGCCCGATTTTTCTTTCAGCCCGATCAGGCTGAAAAGGGAGCGGATGGACTGTTTGCGCTCGAGTCCGATACACGAGGTCCCTTGGCAGAACAGGGTTCGGTCACGGCCACCTCCCTGCTCTGGAACGAGCTGGAACGGCAGATTGCGGCTCCAGGAAGTTCCTGGCGTTTTACGATGCATCTGTTTCGCGCCGCTTATGTCGACTTCACCCGCAAGCGACTGATCAACGAAACGGAACTGGAATACCTCGCCCTGGCCAAATTGGCCGAGGCAAACTCGATCGGGGTGCCACAAACTCTGGCGGCAGCACTCGAAATTCTGCAGCGCGCGATCACAAAACCAATCGATCCCGCTGCGATGGATCGACTGAACCGGTTTGGTGAAGTCCTGTTTCGGGAAATTGGACTGCAAACCAGTGTCCCCAAATATCAGGCATCGAATTCTCAACGAGGAGCGGTACTCGATTTTCTTGATTATCCGCTCAATAACTGCTGGTGGCTTGAGGACCAGTTTGAACGGATTTTAAAAATGCCCGAACAGCGAGATCAATGGGACCGGATCAACACGATCCGCCACTGGGAAAATCCGGGTGAAGGGGGTTACTACGATGTGCTGGGGCATGTCGGTCGGTCGCCGCGCGTGGTGAAGCTCTTGCTGGGGGGAGATGCGATGCGACATGAAGACGACTTGCCAATGCCAACGCAGCGCTGGATGCGCGAAACCAAAAGCATCAACCGCCAGGCTTGGCATGCGTACCTCGACAGCGTCCCTGCGGGAATCACCTATAATAACCTCGATACCACGAGCCCTTATGTGGTCCGACTCTTTTCTCAGCGGGAATCCCCGTTGGTGATCGATGGCATCAAAGCTCGATTGCTGAAGACCGGCGAAACGTTCGATAAGGTGACGGAACAGGTGTTTGAGGTTCCCCTGGAGGCGAGTCGTGACGGACGAATCAAACTGACGTGGGAAACCCCGGATGAATCCCATCTCAATTGGCGAGACCGACATTATGTCACCGACATCTGGGTAATGAAGCGGTAAGCACTCCGGTAAAACTTCTTTGATTAATAGGATGGATTCCGAGTCGGGGATTCTGGCAACGACCCTTGAAGACTTCTTTCCGTTGCGCGCAACATGCGGGCTTGTTCATGACATCGGGAACCCACCATTTGGCCACTCAGGCGAAGATGCAATTCGTCATTGGTTCCAGACACGGTTTCCGCTGGAAACCCAGGCCGATGGCACACGCCGCGATCCACTGCTAGAAACTCCTGGCGGAAATCAACAACTCGTTTCGGACTTTCGACAATTCGAGGGAAACGCACAGGCGTTTCGACTCGTCACTAAGCTGCAGATACTGGCGGATTTCTATGGCCTGAACCTCACCTCTGGCACACTCTCGGCATCATGCAAGTACATCGCCGCATCGAATGCCCTCAACGAACATGATCATGCGTATATCAAGCCTGGCTACTTCGCCAGCGAAGTGGACATCGTAACCGATGTCCGAGAAAAGACGGGAACAGGAGAGGCACGCAATCCCATCACGTTTTTGGTGGAAGCGGCCGATGACGCGGTTTATTCAGTGGCTGACATTGAGGATGCTGTGCGGAAACGCATCCTCACATGGCCGGATGTGCGCTATTCTCTTGACGACGCGAAAGACCCCGCAATCAACGCGGCGCTTCAGGGCGCCGAGAGGATCCTTAAGGCAGGAGGAGAGAGTGTCCCTGCTGGCCTACCGTGCGATGTCTATGCGTCTGCATTTCGTACAGCATCAATCTACGTGGTGGTGCAAGCGAGCATCGAGGTTTTCAAAACGAACTACGATGCAATCATGTCGGGAACGTATCGCAAAGAATTGATCGATGATTCGACAGCACAGGTGCTCGTCGAACAGCTGAAAACGATTGCCCGCACAAGAGCTTACGCGACTCCGCCGAATCTCAAGCTCGAACTCGCAGGGCGAAAGGTAATCTGCGATTTAATGGACCTGTTTTGGGAGGGTGCACAGGAGCTACCATTGACCGGTGCCCCGAAGGCAAAAAAGTTCCCTGGGAAAGCGGGCGCGCTTCTTTCGGATAACTACCGGCGTGTGTTTCAGCATTGGGTGAAAGAACAGCCAAACTTGCCAGAGATGTATCATCGGTTGTTACTTGTGACAGATTACGTGTCAGGGATGACAGACACATTCGCGACAGAGCTTCACAGAGACTTAATGAATGGATAGGCGGGAGCAGATTTCGATTCTCAAACGGACGCTCTTAAGAGACGTTGCGTCGCTGTTTCAGCGCCCCGATGTCCAATGGCGGTCGGGAATTGCAGCAATGGCGTGCGATCTGAAGAAGTTGGCCGTTCCAGCGGTCATCTTTGGCGGCACACTTCGTTCCTTAATGCTTGGTCGGTTGGCACGTACTCCGCGATTTGGAAGACCTCGAGATTTGGATATCGTCGTCGCGAATGCGAACATGGAGACGCTCAGGGAACGGTTGCAACAACATGTTGTTCGCCAAACACGCTTCGGCGGACTTCAGCTGCAGCGAAGCGATTGGCATCTCGACTATGGCCTGCCGTGTGACAATGGCGACATGAGATCGTCACACAGTGATTGTCGAATTTGAGGTTCTGTGCATCGCGACGTTCGGCACTGCTTGTCCCAAAGCGGACAAGCAGTGGCAAGTTGGCCGTTACCACTGCTCCGAAGTCCTCCAAGAAGCTGTGCTCTTCGTCTGCTGTGCAGGTGATTGCTTGTGCTTGCCGTGACTTCGATCGCGACTCCCTGTAATCTTAGGCTGGGCTCGCTGCTCTACAGGTCATGACGCGGATGGTTTTGCCGCTTCAAAGCTGGATCACGCCAAGGCTGAACCGTGATTCTTTATCGATCTTGATCTCAATCACGCCGGCTTGCCGCGTGTTAATCGACCAGAACAAGGAATTTTGATGTTTCGCTCCATCAGTATCTGCCTGTTATTGGCCTCAATCGTCCTGCCAACTCCCGCACGAGCCGAATTGATCGATCTGACCAAAGCGGTGGTCGTCGTTGGCCCCGGTGAACGTCCTGCAGCAGAAAAAATTGCACCCACGATTCTCACGGAAGAGGTCGCACGTCGGACTGGTGTGAAATGGATGATCCGCTCGGAATGGCCCAAGGGGACCAACACCATCATTGCCATCTCGACCATTTCTCGCCCCCCCGCTTGGCAGGGGGAAGTTCGCTCGGCACTCGAATCCGTGCCGCAGAAGGCCGAGGCCTTTTCGCTGCGGATCATCCCCCCCGCCAACGGTCGACCCCGGATTGTGGCCGTGACCGGGTACGATGCACGCGGAGCCATGTTCGCAGTCGGAAAGCTGCTGCGAAACTTGAATTGGAAACAGGGCGAAGTTTCGCTTGCCGCTGACTTTCAGGCGGCCGAGGCTCCTGACCGCCCTTTGCGTGGACATCAAATTGGCTATCGCGACACCGCCAACAGTTGGGATGCGTGGACACATGAACAGTTCGAACAATACTTCCGCGAGATGGTCATCTTCGGAGCCAATGCCGTGGAAAATATCCCCTGGCAGGAAGAGACCCTGAACCCGCTGATGAAGTATCCGCGCAGCGAGATGAACCTCACGTTTGCCGAACTCTGCGACAAGTACGACCTCGATCACTGGATCTGGGTTCCCGTCCTGGTCCATCTGCCGGACGAAGCAAAAGAAGTCGAGTTTCTTGCTCAGCAGGAAGCGTTTTACCAGCAGGTGAAACGCCTCGACGCGATCTTTGTGCCGGGAGGTGATCCTGGTAAAAACAAAGCGAATGTTCTTTTGCCGCACCTGGAACGAATGGCCAAGCTCGCCACCAAGTATCATCCGCAGGTCAAGATCTGGTTGTCGCTGCAACATTTCAAAGCGGACGATGTCGACTTTTTGTATCAGTATCTCGAACAACAGCAGCCAAAATGGTTTGGCGGGTTGGTGATGGGCCCCAGCAGCCCCCCGATGGAATACACACGTCGCCGACTGCCAAAACCGTATCAGTTACGCTGGTATCCCGACATCACGCATGTGGTCCGCTGTCAGTATCCCGTCCCCTGGCTCGACCCGGCACTCGGCCTGACACTTGGGCGAGAATGTGTGAACCCACGGCCAGTCGATTACACGCAGATCTACAAGATGGACTACACCTTTACCGACGGTTTTCTGACCTATTCGGATGGCATCCACGATGACTTCAATAAGAATCTCTGGTCGCAACTTGGCTGGAATCCTTCTGTCAGTCCTCGTCAAGTCGCGATGGACTATGCCCGTTTTTTCTTTCAGTCCGAGGTCGCCGAGATGGGGGCCGATGCGTTATTCGCACTCGAAACGGACATGCGCGGTTCGCTGGCCGACAATGGAGGCATTTCGGCAACGCTCGCATTATGGAAGGAACTGGAGCGGCAGATTGAGCAGGCAGGAAGCCCCTGGCGATTCCGAATGCACCTGTTCCGAGCGTACTACGATGCCTACACCCGATCGCGATTACTTTATGAAACCAAACTGGAACAACAGGCCCTCAAGGCGCTGTCAGATACGGACAAACAGAGTGTTGCCGCGTCGATTCAACAGGCGCGTGCCATTTTGCAGCGAGCCACCAGCCACCCGGTTGATGCCGCACTTCAGGCCCGATTACTCGCATTTGGCGACGAGTTATTCCAGTCAATTGGATTACAAACCAGTGTCCCCAAGTACCATGCCTCAGGGTATGAACGCGGAGCGGTGATCGATTTTCTCGACTATCCACTGAACAATCGCTGGTGGCTTGAGGACCAGTTTGAGGCCATCTTGAATCTTCCTGACTCGAACCGACAGCAGCAGCGTATTGCGGCGATTCGCGATTGGGAAAATCCCGGAGAACGAGGGTACTACGATGTGATCGGCCACGTCGGTCGCTCACCCCGCGTTGTGAAATTGCTGTTGGCCGGGGACGCCATGCGACATAATGACGATCTACCGACCCCAACACAGCGATGGATGGGCGAAAAACGAAATGGCCTGCGTCAGGTTTGGCATATTTATCTCGACAATGTGCCTGGCGGGATCCTGTACAACGACCTGGATACCACGGCGAGTTACGTGGTCAAACTGTGTGCTCAGAGAAGCTCACCCCTGGTGATCGACGGGGTCAAAGCCCGGCTGATCAACACCGGGGAAACCTATGGTGAAGTGAGCGAACAATTTTTTGAGGTCCCAGCTCAGGCTCTGCAGGATGGTCTCATCAAACTGACCTGGGAATCACTGGACGAAAAGCACCTCAACTGGCGGCAACGCCATTACGTCACCGACATTTGGGTGATGAAGCAACCCGTGAAGTGAGGGATGGTATTTGGCGACGATTTGGATAACATCATTCCATCAAAAGAGGAGAGGATCAGAAGGGATTTTTTGGGGTTTGACTTTGTTTTTTCCTGGACGCTAGGTTAACGAACTCATCCTCCATTCGGGCATCCGCAAGTTTTCATGACCCCCTCCGTAAACACCCCTCTGTGAAAGCAGGTCCGGTCGCATGACGCAGCACATTCAGGCAAATTCTGATCAAGTGATCGAGGACGAAACCTTTTGTGTGCCTTCCCGCGACGCGATGAAGATCGTGCGAATGGCTCTCCAGCAAACTCCTGGATCCTCGCGATCCGAGTTTGTGGCAGATGCCTGCAGAGACGGCTCCCCCTTGCAAAGAGATGTCGAAGAATTGCCGGCCGCAGCGGGTTCCCAGAAACCGGTGATCGAACGGACTCCCCGCTCGCTGGACAAACTCGGGCTCAGCAATACACCGCGCACGTTGCCCGAGTGCATCGGTCGCTATCGAGTTGAGCGACTGTTGGGTGAGGGTGGGTTTGGTGTGGTCTATCTGGCACAGGATTGCGAGTTATCCCGATCGGTGGCAATCAAGGTTCCGCATGCTCACCTGCTGGATCGCGCCGAGGTGGAAGCGGCCTACCTGGCCGAAGCTCAGGCCGTGGCAAGCCTCGATCACCCACATATCGTTCCGGTCTATGATGTCGGGCATACCGACCATTTCCCTTGTTTTGTTGTTTCCAAGTACATCGACGGGACCGATCTCGCCAAAAGACTCGAACAATCTCGACTGCAGTTGAAAACGGCAGTCGAATTGGTAGCGACGGTTGCCGACGCACTCCACCACGCTCACCAGCAGGGATTGGTACACCGGGATATCAAGCCGGGAAATCTGTTGCTCGATCTTCAGGGGACCGTTTATGTCGCCGACTTTGGGTTGGTGCTTCGGGAGCAGGATTTAGGGACCGGCCCCCGATTTGCCGGAACCCCGGCTTATATGAGTCCCGAACAGGCGCGCGGCGAGGGCCATCGGGTCGATAGTCGGTCCGATCTGTTCAGTTTGGGTGTTGTCTTGTACGAACTTCTGGTCGGACAACGTCCTTTTCGGGGAAAAACCACCACGGAATTGCGCGAGCGGGTCTCTCGGTTTGAACCACCCTGCCCCCGGCAGATTGACGCACGGATTCCGGTCGAGCTCGAACGGATCTGCCTCAAAGCCATCTCCAAGCGTGCTCAGGATCGTTATGCGACCGCGCAAGAACTGGCTGCCGATTTGCGATCGTTTCTGACCGAGCAACAACCTCCAGGCGATTTGCTGACAGGGATTGGCTCGGGGAATCCCCTTTTATCCCCACAACACTCGTTGCAGTTCACTGAATCGTTCGAGCCCCTCGCAGCGGGTGACGATGTCACTCCGGCCATGCTGAATGCGTCGAGTCCAACCTCGATTCCGATTGAGCCGAAAGGATTACGGTCCTTTGATGCCGATGACGCCGCATTTTTTCTGGAATTGCTGCCGGGACCGCGTGATCGCAAGGGGTTGCCGGACAGTTTACGGTTTTGGAAAACCCGGATTGAATCGCGGAATCCGGACCACACCTTTGCGGCCGGGCTGATTTATGGTCCATCAGGATGTGGTAAATCCTCATTGATGAAGGCGGGATTATTGCCCCGCCTGTCTGACAACATTCTGGCAGTTTACATCGAAGCCACCGCCAACGAGACCGAGATCCGCCTGTTGAGATCGCTAAGAAACCAGTGTCCCCTTTTGCCCAGCACCATGGGGCTGAAGGAATCGATGCTCGCCTTACGGCGTGATCAACTGCTTCCCGAAGGAAAAAAACTACTGATTGTCATCGACCAGTTCGAGCAGTGGCTGCATGCAAATCGGATCGAACAGGATGTCGAACTGGTTCAGTCGCTGCGTCACTGCGATGGGACCAGCCTGCAAAGTATTTTCATGGTGAGGGATGATTTCTGGATGGGCGCCTCGCGGTTCATGCAAGAACTGGAAGTTCCCCTCGTGGAATCAAAAAACCTGGCGGCCGTGGATCTCTTTCCGGCCTTCCATGCAATCCGCGTGCTCGCCGCATACGGTCAAGCCTTTCGAGTACTACCGCAGAACCAAAGCCACGCGAGTCTGCAACAGGATGAATTCCTGAAAGCTTCGGTTTCCGGATTAGCGCAACAGGGAAAAGTGATTTGTATTCGACTCGCACTCTTCGCAGAAATGATGAAGGATAAGCCTTGGACACCGGCCGCACTGAATGAGGTCGGGGGAACGGAAGGGGTTGGAATGGCCTTTTTGGATGCGACCTTTAGTGCCGCGACGGCCCCCGCCGCTTTTCAATGTCACCTGCCTGGTGTGATTGGCGTGCTGCAAGCACTGCTCCCAGAATCCGGAGCCGATATCAAGGGACACATGCGATCAAGATATGAATTGCTTGTGGCAGCTGGATATACCCGGTCCATGGATGCGTTTAGTGAATTGCTGCGGATCCTCGACAGCGAGGTTCGGTTGATTACTCCGACAAATCCAGAGGGGAGCTTGGATCAAGTGGAATTCGAGCGATCCACTGACAGCCAGAAGTATTATCAATTGACGCATGACTATTTGGTCCCTTCCATCCGACAATGGCTGATTCAACAGCAGCAGGGGACTCGTCGCGGCCGGGCGGAATTGCGATTGATCGAGCGGGCGGAAATTTGGAAATCCAAACCCGACAATCGCTATCTACCCTCGTTGGGGGAATTCCTCACCGCAGCTTGGTTCATTCCCAAATCGCTGCAAACCCCTGTGCAGCAAGCGATGTTACGGAAAGCAGGCTCGGTTCATGCGATTCAAGTTGGTGGACTTTTGGCCGTGATGTTGATGATTGGATTCGCCGTCACCAGCCTGCTGGCAAAAGAACGCGAACACAGTCTCAAAAATCAAGTTGTGATTGCGGTTGATGCCGTTGAGAATAACCGTGGTGCCGCAGTTCCGCTGACCTTGAATGACTTAAAAAGACTTCCACAAAATCACGTGTTAGCGGAACTCAACAGGCGTTTTGCCATGGCGCGGTCGCAGCGAAAGCTCCGGCTGGCATTTGCCTTGGCAGACTACGGGCAAGTTCACACAGATTACCTCTATTCTCAAGTGGAACAAGCGCCACCCAGCGAATTGAACAACTTTGTCACGGCACTGAACTCGTCAGGGCAAGCAGCGGTGGCCAACGTTGCAGGGCTCGTCCATGTCGCGGAAGCGGAATCAAATTGCCGACTCAAGAGCCGCCGCTCGATTATCGCCCTGAATATGGGGTTTGACAAATTCGCCAAAGAGATCTGTCAGGTTCGCGATCGCCCAGATCTCACCCAACGAACCATTTTTATTGACGAGTTCTCGACTTGGAACGGCAATCTGGGCTGGTTATCTAATTACTATCGCTCACGTTCCGTCGCCGATTTAAGGTCAGCCATGGCATTGGGGATCGGTAGCCTTCACCATGATCAGATCGTTGACGAGGTACTGGAGGATTGGGTCGATACCCTGAAAGATTGGTATGTGAATGCTCCCGAACCATTGATGCACAGTTCGGCCACGTATGCGTTGCGGAGACTCAAGATTGGGTTGCCCCGATTGCCAGCCAAATGTCGAAGCCGCTTCGGACGAGAGTGGTTCGAGAATTCACAAGGATTGACGCTGATAAAAATCAAACCCGGAGAATTTCAGCGCAGAGACTCGGTTTCCGATAAACTTCTCGCGGGGGCCGAGGAACAACAGGTGCAGGTAACCCGGCCCTTCTATCTGGGTGACCGCGAAGTGACCGTGCGGCAGTTTAACCAGTTTCTCCAGGATCCCCAGGCCGAGAAGATGGATGGCTGCAATGGTGCGGATCCGAAAATCAGTCCGACCCCTGACCACCCGGTCCAGCAAGTCGCCTGGATTGATGCGGTGATGTTCTGTAATTGGCTGAGTCGCAAAGAAGGACTTGATGTCTGTTATCGACGCACGGGAAAAACCGAACGAATCTTACTGCCAGACAAACGAGAACACCGGGAAAAAGAGCAGGAAATCGAAGAATGGTGCTTGATTCCCGAAGCGACCGGTTATCGATTGCCAACCGAAGCAGAATGGGAATTGGCCTGTCGCGCCGGGACGACAACACGATTTGCCTGTGGCAATGACGCAGAATTGCTGGCAACATACGCGGTTTTTCAAGCAAGTGGCACGGGGATTGGTGGACACAAAATGCCGAATGGCTGGGGCTTGTTCGATATGCATGGAAATAACTGGGAATGGTGCGAAGACCGACACGCCCCTTTCGATGCCCCTAACTCGGTCATCAACCCGACGGGGCCTGGTGCCGGTTCCAACCGTGTGTGTCGAGGAGGTGGCTGGGACTTTGTCGCAGACCACTGCCAGTCTTTCTCGCGACGAAATCACCAACCATTGCATCGCTCGCATTACCTCGGATTCCGCGTCGCCAAGCATCTCGATCCTTGATCTGCGGATTTCACGGTCTGGAATTCGGGCGGAATTCTTGTTGGAGACAATCTTTTTGGAGACAACGTGGTTATGGATCGAATCAAGTCCGTCGGAGTGATCGGTGCCGGTATGGCAGGACTCGCCTGTGCGGGGGCTTTACAGGCGGCTGGTATTCCGGTCACGCTCTTCGAAAAATCACGCGGTGTTGGTGGCCGCATGGCCACGCGCCGTACCGAATCGGGATCCGCTTTCGATCATGGCGCTCAGTATTTCACCGTCCGCGATCCGCGGTTTCGTCAGCAGGTCGAGCAATGGTGTCTTGCCGGGACTGCGGCACTGTGGTTAGGCCGGATTATCCGCCTGGAACAGGGAGTGATCTCAGAGCTCAACGAGCCGATCGATCGCTATGTTGGCCTCCCTGCCATGAATTCCATCGCCAAATCGCTGGCTAGCGATTTAAACCTGAATCTGAATCGCACAATTCAGTCGATCCATTCTTTCGACGATGGCTGGGGATTAACTGACAGCAATCAAGTTCTGTATCGGCCATTTGGGGGATTGGTACTGGCGATTCCGCCTCAACAGGCGATCCAGTTGACTCAAGCGAATCTGGGAGCGACCCAAGCCTTGATTGGTGATGTCGAACTGGCCCCATGTTGGGCTGCCATGGTTCAATTCACGCAGCGATTCGATGTGCCGTATGATGCCGCATTCGTCCATCAGTCCCCTTTCACGTGGGTGGCGCGCAATTCCAGTAAACCGGGCCGTGACACCAGTGAATGCTGGGTCCTGCATGCCTCACCCGAGTGGACGAAAGAACATCTCGAAGATCCTGCCGATCAGGTTGCCAGACAACTGCTCGAGGAATTCTGGCAAGTCACTGGTCAGAGCCCCCAACCCGTTGCGGCGCTGGCCGCTCATCGCTGGCGCTTTGCCATCCCCCGTAAGCCGCTACAGCAGCGGTCGATTTTCGATCCCAAGCAGCGACTCGGCCTCTGCGGAGACTGGTGCGGCGGCCCCCGCATCGAAGGTGCCTTCCTCAGCGGGATCGCCATGGCCGAGGCGATCCTGAATTCGCCAAGCTGACACAGTTGTACCCGGACCCTGGAGCGATGGATGCCCTGGAAAATGCGATGTGACTTTCTTGGGGAATTTCGGATATCCAGCTCTCATCTCGTTTGAATTTATTGGAGTTCTGCGGCATCCTGCTTCCGATTGAACCTGAGCATGACAAGGCGACAAGCAAACTAACCGGCAAGCTCAAGATCGAAACCCTTGAATGAATTCAGTAGACCCGAAATCCGCCGCGATACACCTCCTGCTCATCACCCCTCTCTTCAAGCCGAGTTTCAGCTGAAGAATAAATCAGGTGTCGATAGATATGCCTAAAAGAATCCGTCGGTGAGAACCCCTGATCGCGATTACTGAACCTGGGATTGGACTGCATTCAGAAAACCTGGCTCTCATTGAGAACGATTCTTAAGTAGAGCCAGGATCTTTTCGAGATCAAAACGGTCCTACACCGAGGCTTATTTCCCCCCTGCGAATTGAGCCTGGGCTTTTGAGCCTTCCAAGTCGCTCAGTTCAACTCGCAACGGAACCGTTCGCGTTAACAGATTCACCCCCAATGTGACCCGATGAACACCGACTTCGAACGGGATCGCTAACGTGGTCGCAGGATCGACCGGCTGACCGTCGACCCAGAGATCAAGTCCGCTGGCGTCGTTCAACTTCAAACCAACCTGACCGGGGGTGGTGACATTGATGGTACACCGCACAAAGCCGAACTTACGGTCGGCAATCGCGACGCGGCCCTTCAGGGTGAAATCGAGGACATCGCTTGCAGGCAATCCTCCACCCACGGTGCTGTAGACCGGGACCCAAGTCAGTCCCGCATCTTCGGCAATCACCTGCGAGTCACTCGTCCGGATCAATTTGCGGTAGGTTTCATTGGTCGGTTGCAGGGTCTCCCAGCGGCGGACAATCCGCGATGTGACCACTGCGTAGGGGCCTGGTTTCCCCAATTCGGACATGAACCGCACCAGATCAATCAATTCCGAGCGGGTCAATTTATCGACCAGCCCGACGGGCATCAGTGAGGTTCCTGATTTCAACTCTTCAATCGATTTCAGCGGGATGGCGAATTCACGGTCTTCGACATCCCTTAACAGCAAGTCGGTATCGGTTTCACGAACTTTAATCCCGGTCAAAACTTTTCCTTCGTCCGTGGCGACGACCAGTGATTGATACCCTTCCTTGACGTTCTTGTTCGGATCCAGAATCGAATCAACCAGGTAGTCCACCTGGGCACTCGAGCCGACACTCATGAGGTCCGGCCCCACCTTGCCACCAGCGCCACTGACCGCGTGGCATTTTTGACAATTAAGCTCGGCACGACGAAAAATCAATTCCCCATGTGCGGCATTTCCCTGTTCCTTGATGGTAGCGACCAGCGACCCCATCTCGTCTTTGGACAACATCTTCGGTGCATTCACGATGTTGCCCGCTTTGCTAAGTGCCTCGGTCAACTTCGGTTCTTGTCGACCCGAGCCGGTGATCATTCGCAAGGCAATCTTGGCCACATCCTCGGGAAGTTTTTGGTCATTGAGTGCCGTTGCCAGAATATCAGGCCCCCCTTTGTGCTGCAGGAAGGCATTGATCAGACTCGCCTGGGTGCCGATCTCTTTCGAACCGATCAACGTCTTCACAGTCAGAGCGGCGGCATTGGCGGTATCCAGCGGAATCAGCGAAGTAATGGCGACGGTCCGCAGCGTTTCGGGATCATTCGCGGTCGCCAGCGTCATCAGCAATTGCTTGCTGGGTTCCCCCCCCAGTTGGGCCAGCCCCCGAATCGCGGCAATTCGAGCGGACGATTCGGATTCGGAATTCTTCGCGATCGCTGTCACCGGAGCCCGTAAGGCTTCAAGTTTCCAGGTGCCGATACAGTCGACCGCCGCCTGCTGCAGCGCGGCATCCGGCGATTTTAAGGCATTAACCAAAGTACCAAGGTCACCCGCGGGCTGGACATCACGCTTTCGTTTGGCTTCCGCCAGCGTCGACAACATGGTCGCCGCTTGCGGGGCCGGTGTTGTTGGCGAGGTTGCCAGATCAAATACCAAACGCAAATCGTCGGGGCCGCCCAATTGGCCCAAAGTTTCCATCAATTGACCTTCCAATTCCGCAGGGACCTGTTTGTCTCGCAGCTTCTGGACGAGTGCCGGAATGGCCGCGCCCGCTTCGGCGGATCGGACGGCGAAGAGCATTCGAGGGAATTTTCCCTCGAAATCAAACTTCCCCGCCACCACCTCCGGCAGCCAGACTGGGGCCAGCTCGCGGCTGGTCTGCCACAGGGCGTAGTCACCAAACTGATCCTGAACCCGGTCGGCCGCTCGGAGTGCGAGTGCTGCCGCTTTCAACTCAGAAAATTCGGACAAGGCTCGCACCGCTTCCATCTGGACGCGAGGATTTTCGTCAGCAACCAGCGATTCCAGCCAGACCAGTGCCGAAGGGAGTTGCTCTTTCCACTGGGGAATCACCCGTGCTCCTGCAGCCCGGGCTTGAGGTGATTTCGACTTGAGCACCGCTTCCAGCAACGCGGGGTTGGGGACATCCAGACTCTGGTACATCCACAACCCTTCCAGTCGATAATGCTCGAACTGCGGGTCGCTGGGGTCGAGTTTTTTCACCCAAAGAGCGAGTGCGGGAATGACCTGCTCAGCACCCTGCTCTTTCAGAACGCGCTTCACATGATGACGTTCGTAGCTTTCGGGTGACTTGAGCGAATCCAGTAATTGCGCAGCGGGCTTTCCGGCAAACTTGGGGCGTTCAACCGTTTTCCGGTCTTTGGCGGTCACACGCCAGATCCGACCATGGGTGTGGTCACGACGAGGATCACGAAAGTCGACTTCGCCGTGTTGGATAATCGGGTTGTACCAGTCGGCAATATAGATGGCTCCGTCAGGCCCCTGCTTGACATCGATCGGGCGGAAGGCGACGTGCTGAGAACTGATCAGGTCGGGTTGCTGCCGGGCGGCAAATCCCGCTCCATCTTCACTCAGCACAAACCGACAGACACGATGACCACGGAAATCATGGGTAATCAGATTTCCCTGCCAGTCATCAGGGAGATGTCGTCCATCGATCATTTCCAGGCCGCAATACTTGGGGCTTCCTGGATTCAGTCCATGCAGAATGCGAGGCACGCCAAAGACCGTCGGATAGGCCGCCCCCGGAACGACGTAATTGATTCCCTCGCCCCCGGCACCATCGGTGACAAACGACTGTCCCCAGCGATCAAAAGTGTGACCCCACGTGTTGACCCAGCCACGAGCGAAAATATCGAGTTTCATCGTTTCTGGACGAAACCGCCAGACGCCCCCGGCATTCAGTCGGCGAACGCCGAAGGGGGTCTCGACATGGCTGTGAATGTAAATCGACTGATTCATGTAAAGCTGGCCATCCATCCCCCAGCGAAACGTGTGCAGGATGTGGTGGGTATCTTCGGTACCGAACCCGCTCAGCACAATCCGCGACTGATCGGCTTTGCCGTCTCCGTCAGTATCCTTGAGATGCAGCAATTCGGTACTGTTCGCCACATAGACCCCGCCATCCCCCGGTTCGATCCCGGTGGGAATCAGCAGTCCTTCAGCAAAGACCGTGGTTTTGTCCGAGACTCCATCGCCGTCGGTATCTTCCAGAATCAGAATCTTATCCGTCGCCTTTTGTCCCGGTGCGATTTGCGGATAAACCTCGGAGGCGGCAATCCAGAGCCGGCCCTGGGGATCAAAATTCATCTGAATCGGCTTATGAATCCCGGGATCTGCCGCGAACAGGTTGACTTCGAACCCTTCCGGCAGCACAAACGTTTTCCGTTCTTCTTCGGCATCCGGAATCGGAATCTCTTTCAATTCCCGCTGGGCGAATGCGGGCGAGCAGAGCGACATCGACAGAACGAAGACCCAACTGGAACGAGACCACCGCAACCAATTCATTATCAGACCCGCTGAAAAAAGTGAAAACCGGATTCATCGCCGATTCGAAAAAGAGATTTCACAACAACGATTGTTTCGTAGAGACGCTCTGCATTCAAGCGTGCGAGCCCAAATGCCTCTTTCCTGAAATTGTACTTTCGGTCAGAATCTCCGTTGATCGAGAATGCCAACACCATTTTCCCCAAACAGGGTCATGGTGAACAAGATCAAAGGGGTACCATCGCATCAGAGCCTGCGCCGAAGCGGTGCTGTTTCTTATTTGGAACGGGACCACACTTCATTCGAAGTCAAACCGGCCGAAAGCAAGGGGTTTTTCGAGCGTCCCCCCCTCAATCGTGTCCACCATTTTGACAACCTGAAACACTCAAAAATACTGCAGCGAGCGATTCCGAAATGACATCCATTCCCCAGATTGTGCTCAGCAGCCGGAATGAAAAGAAAATTGGCGAGATCGCCGAACTGTTCGCTCCTTTTGACATCCGGCTCATCGGAGTTCGTGAATTTGCCCATGTTCCCGAGGTCGAGGAAGATGGCGATTCGTTCGCCGCCAATGCCGCGAAAAAGGCGACTGAGGTGGCAAAAACCCTGAACTGCTGGGTGATTGCGGAAGACAGCGGCCTTTGCGTCGATGCGCTGGGGGGAGCCCCCGGCATTTATTCTGCACGCTATGCAGGGGAACAGGGTGCCGACGCGCTCAACAACCAAAAGCTGTTGCAGGAATTGTCTGCCACCCCCACGGAAAAGCGAACTGCGTATTACATTTGTCATGCCGTACTGTCCGACCCCCAGGGCCGAGTCCGATTGTCTTCGGAGGGGCGATGCGGAGGCCGGATTCTGACGGAATTCCGGGGTGAGCATGGTTTTGGTTACGACCCCTTGTTTCTAGTGCGGGAATTTCATCAGACCTTTGGCCAGCTTTCGCCGGCGGTCAAGCGGCATATCAGCCATCGCGCAAAAGCGTTTGAGCGATTCATTCCGCAAATCCTGCGACTGTTTGACGAGTCCACTCCTCAGGCTTTGTGATTCACTACCAACCCCGCGGCACGTTTTCACAATCTTCATCGACTTCCCTTCAGCGAGTTCACCCCGTGGCCACCTCCGCATCAAAACCGACTGTTTCCAATCGAGCCTTGATCATCGTGGTGCTAAAATGGCTGCTCGCAATGGCTTTGCTCGGGGGTTTGTTCTGGTTGAGTCGCAACAGCCTCGCCGAATTGCAGAATCGCCAGATTTTATGGCGTGCTTTTGCGATCGCTTTGGGGATTCGCTTTCTGTCGCTGCTGGCGACATTCAGTCGCTGGCGGTTGCTGGTTCGAGGGATCGGAATGCCGTTTTCGTTTCGAGAAACCTTTCGGCTGGGGATGCTGGGCGAAGGCTGCAATCTGATGGGACCGGGGGCCGTCGGCGGTGACCTGGTGAAAGCGACCCTGCTGGCAAAAAACCATCCGAAGCGGATCGCCTCGGTCATGGCGACGGTATTTCTCGACCGTGTACTGGGAATCTGGGCGTTGTTCATGCTGGGTGCTTTCGCCTCACTCAGCCCTGCAGGCACCAAACCCGGACCCGAGTTAGCCTGGACCGTGTGGGTGTTATGGGGCGGTTCGCTGGCGGGACTAATTGGGGTCGTGCTGATGTTGATCCCAGCATTCACACATTCACGACTGATGCATTGGTTAACGACCTGGAAATTTGTCGGTCGGATTGTCAAAGAGTTAATGGATTCAATCCAGCTTTATCAGGGCAAACCGCAGATTGTAATTGGAGCGGCGGCACTCGGACTTTTGGGGCACTTTGGCTTTTTAAGCTCGTTCTATTTCTGTGCACAATCACTACATCAGGGGCAGGTTTACCCCAGCTTCATTGACCATGTTGTCGGGCTACCACTTCCCGAAGCATTAAGCGCTGCGGTGCCGTCACCCGGTGGCGTCGGAGCTTTAGAAGGTGCGGTCGCCTGGTTTTACCAGCAGCATCAGCGATCATTAGACCCCAACAGCCCCCCAGAACAATTGGCGAACGCCCTCTCGAACGGCCTCTTGACCGCACTGGTCTATCGCTTAACCACCGTCGTCATGGGAGCGATTGGACTGGTCTACTATCTGACATCGCAAAACGAAATTCAAAAAGCGAGGCACGATGTCGCGACGGACTCTCATGTACTGACAGGTTGACCAGTAAACGGACCACAGACCATCCCCCGCAGAATAGGCTAAATCTCAAACGATTCCCCGAACCGAGGGATTGTCGGTGGTTCATCGCAGACATGGTCCAGTAAATGAGCCACCGCCTGCGACGATTCTTGTTCTCCGTGTACCACGAAGGCCCGTCCGACACCTCGCACTGCCCCCAATCCTTCAAACCACCATTTGAAATCTTCAGCATCCGCATGTGCGGATAAGCCCTGCAGGGTTTCCACTTCGGCTTGCACCTTGACATCGTGGTCCAGAACCCGAACGATCGGAATCCGGTCCTGAATCCGGCGGCCGAGTGTATTCTGCGCCTGATACCCAATCAGTAGCACGATATTTTTCGGATCACTCAGACCGTGCAGTAGATGATGAATGACTCGTCCCGCCTCGCACATCCCGCTGGCAGCAATGATGACAAACGCCCCTTTGCGATAGTTCAGTTCCATGCTTTCCGATTGTGACCGAATGTAGCGGAGCCCCGGAAAGCTGAACGGATCTCGATCCGTTTGCATGCACCGCTGAAACTCGACCTCGAGCACTGCGGAATGTCGGCGATAAATCGAAGTAATTTCGCTGGAAAGAGGACTGTCAACAAACACAGGAATCGCCGGCAACTCTCCCGCATTATAAAGTTCATTGAGAAAATAGACGAAATTTTGCGTCCGCCCCAGACTGAATGCCGGGATAATGACTCGCCCCCCTCGTGCTTCCGCCCGATGCAGAATCGTTTTTAACTGGGCTTTAATATCATCGGCTGCGGGATGAATTCGATTACCATAGGTCGATTCCGTGATCAGAACATCACAGCCTTCAACCCGTTGGGGATCATGCAATAATGGAGTATCGCGACGTCCAAGATCACCCGAAAAGACCACTCGTTTCCAGTCCCCGCGCTCGCAAATTTCCATCTCGCAAATTGCCGAACCCAGAATGTGCCCGGCATCTTGAAACCTCAATCGAAAATCCTTCGAAAGATCATGCCATTCCCCATAGGGAATCGTTTCAAGCTGTTTGATGACCCTCGTGACATGTTCATCATCATAAAGAGGTTGAATGCGGGGTAATTCGGGAGGATGTTTGCGATTGAGGTATCGTGCGTCTTCCTCCTGAATATGGGCACTGTCATGCAACATCACCTCGGCAACATCCGCTGTCGCCGGGGTGCAGAAGATCGGCCCGCGAAAGCCCGCTTTGTACAGCCCCGGAAGGTTCCCGCAATGGTCAGTATGAGCGTGCGATAAAATGACCCCGTCCAATGTCTTGGGAAGACAACGGAACTGCTCATTCTTACGTCGCGACTCGACCCGATGCCCTTGAAACAGGCCACAGTCCAACAGAATCCGCAGATTTTCGGTCTCAATCAGATGCTGGCTTCCCGTCACTTCGCCTGCAGCACCATAAAACGTGATCTTCATAACAATTCCATCCAAAACAGGCTTTGAGGACCAACTGAAGTGAGAGTCCATTCAAAAGCAGACTAAAACAGTCGTTTCTGGGCCTCACCCGAGCCGGGAGGGTCGGGGGGAGTCAGCCCGAGGTGATTCAGTCCCGCCGCCGTGATCATTCTTCCACGCGGAGTTCGCTGAATGAATCCAACCCGCAGCAAAAACGGCTCCACTTCATCTTCCAGCGTATCCGGTGGAACATTCATGGTGTGGCCAATGGCCGAGAGCCCCGCTGGGCCCCCGGTGAAGACCGAAACCAGTGTTTGCAGATAGCGACGGTCTTGTGATTCCAAGCCGACAGAATCGACTTCCAGCATCGCCAGCGCGTGATCAGCGGCGACCTTGGTAATGTGACCATCGGGCTCACGAACGGTGGCGAAATCACGAGTCCAGCGGAGCAGGTTATTGGCTTTACGCGGTGTTCCACGGCTACGGTCCGCAATCAATTGTGCCGCTTCCGCCGCAATTTCCGTTCGTAATTTTTTGGAATTTCGATTGATGATCTCGGCCAGTTCCGCCAGATCATAAAAATCGAGATGCTCACGATGAACAAAGCGGTCACGCAACGGTGCCGTCAGCATCCCGCTCCGCGTTGTGGCCCCAATCACCGTGAAGGGTTTCAGTTTCATATTGATGGTCCGGGCGTTGAGTCCCTCACCCAACACAATATCCACCCGAAAATCTTCCATGACCGGATAAATGAACTCTTCGACCGTCGCCGGGAGCCGATGGATCTCGTCAATGAACAGCACCGACCCATAACTGGCATTCGTCAGATACGAGAGCAAATCCTTGGGGGCCTGCAGCGACGGCCCCGAGGTAATCTGACATTCCGTCCCCATCTCGCGGGCCAGCGTCATCGCCAGCGTCGTCTTGCCAAGTCCTGGCGGTCCGTCAAAGAGAATGTGACCGAGCGGTTCTTTTCGTTTGAGCGTCGCATCGAGCACGATCTTCAAACGATCAACCACTTTTTTCTGACCAACCACGTCACTCAGTTTTTGCGGCCGCAGCTCGTCATCAAACTTGTCGTCGTCCGGATTGAATTCTCCCACCGGACCCGCAGGAGGGGGCGGATTTCGCCGGTCATCATCGGCCCCCCCTTCAATCACTTTCTTCCGTCCCATCTGACCACGATCCATCACAAAGGAACAAACCACAACGATTGCCGCAAAGAAAACTCGCAGTCACTCGTCAGCAACACCTGCCGCCACAAGGCCCACAATCATTCGCCCGGAGCACAATCACATACCGCGGAGAACGAAGCCTCAGTCTCATCTTGCCGCACAACAATCCGCAAACTGTATCGGCGCACCGCCGGGGTTAACAGCCCGCGGAATCTTCGAGTTGGTCCCCAAAGGAATTCTTAACGGGTTTCTCGATGCCGAAAAGCCCCCTGCGGATCGTTAACGCTTGGACGAAAATCGGTTGCCGCACTCGACCGATCCACGCCAGAAGGGAAATGCAAACGAGGTTTCCTCGCATATCTGCCGAATCACCCGCACCCGATCAGCCGCTGAGAGTTGGATTCATGATCGCAGTTCGCTCCACTTCCGAATTCAGAACAAACTCCGACCTCAGAACAAAACAGGAAGCGAGTTCATCAAGCGAATGCTGAGCGCCCCCTGAAACGTGCCGCATCCACAATAAGTGGGCAGTCTTGCCGTGGCGAACCACCACTGTCGAAGTCAGGCTTCGCGACCGCTATTCGCCGAAGCTGCGGCATTTTGGCTACCCGTATCACCTCCCCTTAAACCGCGGTCCAGCGGTTCAAGGGGAGCGATCCCGGGATTGCCAGTGCCGTGCACTCGCTTGGGAGGCTCGCTCCACGACCATCCGTCCAGGCCCTTGGGGCGATCCGCAATCGTTGAATCGCGTCGAGCTCCCCTCGCCCAACCAAGCGTACCAGCCAACTGATTCCAGCAATTCGCCAACCAATGAATTCGCAACTTGAGACCCCATTTCCACAAAAAACAGTTGCAAGCGACATCAATCAGAAAAAACGCCTGTCTGAAATACGAAATTCAGCTTTTCCTTCCATCTTAGTACTCGTTTCCAGACAAAAAAAGCGGTAGTTTCGGAAATCATCAAAAATAACAAAAAAATTTCCTTTGCATCCTTCAAAAGACATCCAGCGATTTAAAAGAACGATCAATTTTGAATCATATTAAGATTGTTTTCGAATCGATATAAATCAACAGTGGTCGATATTGAATTTTCACTGCGACATCTTCAAGCCCTGCGTGGCAAACGAAAACCCATCTCCACTCAACATCACAAAAGCTTTCATAATAGTCACTTATAGCAAAATTGCAACGAGTTTCCGACAATCACTCAGAGGGAATCCGCAGAATAATAGAAGCGAAATAGATCATATTCGGCTCGACAGGACTGGCGTTGAGTTCAAAAAGAAAAAAATTTGCCATCGTGGCTTCGATTTGTTGGCAACGGCTTTGCCTTAACAAAATCCTTCACCATCGTGTCATTCTCAGTGCCAAGTTTTCGCCAAAAAAACAAAACGCAAAAGGACACCTGCACCTCGCTCGCCGCGGAAAGCAACTGGGGCCTTAAAACGGATATTCTCGCGGGCGTCAGTGTCATGCCGAAGAGATGCATATCAAGCTCCCTCGCTCCTGAATCTGTCAATGTCCTGCGTCGGAGAAGATTTCGATGATGAAGATTTCGATGACATGGTACGGCATCCGCCGTCTCCCCATACCGAGGTTGCCTCCCCATACCGAGATCTTCGATGGAATCCCCTTTCGCACGGGGACGAATTAATCCCTCCTGGACGACTCCTGGACGACGATGTGACGCCAGCGCAGAAATCCTCTTTCCAATTCGGCATCCCCAAGCTATACCGACAGCCCTTGCACCTGAGCCACTTTACCGACCGAATTGAATGCTATGACGAGTTCGCTCCCCCCAACTCCCGCTTCCTCACCCTCGATCCTGTCCCGTGCGATCCGCTTTGCCCTCCAGAAACGGCAATTACGCGAATATCGAAATCTGATCCTGATCGTGCTGGGGGTCTTCTCCGCAGCGATGGGTTTGCATGGTTTTCTCCTCTCCAGCAATTTCATTGATGGCGGGGTCACCGGCGTTTCCATGCTGCTGGTGAAAGGGACCGGCTTGCCACTTTCTGTCCTCTTGCCGGTCATCAACCTGCCGTTTATCGCCCTGGGTTACCGCCAGATTGGCCGAGCCTTTGCCATTCGCAGCACCTTTGCCATTGGACTACTCTCCCTGGTGCTCGAAGTCATCCACTTTCCCGATGTGACAGAAGACCTGGTCCTGACAGCCGTCTTCGGCGGCTTCTTTATCGGAGCGGGTATCGGCTTGGCGATTCGGGGTGGAGCGGTCCTCGACGGAACCGAAATCGCCGCCCTGCTGATCAGCAAACGCAGCCACTTGTTCAAAGTGGGTGATGTCGTCCTCGGAATCAATGTCGTCATCTTTTTTGTGGCGATCTTTGTCCTCGGCGTCGAAGAGGCCCTGTACTCAATCCTCACCTACGTCACCGCCGCCAAGACACTCGATTTCATCCTCTACGGGATCGAACAATACACCGCCATCACGATCGTTTCCGAACAAAACTCAATCATTCTCAACCGAATCACAGATCAACTCGGCCGAGGAGTCACCATCTACAAAGCACGGGGTGGCAAAAGCGGTGCGGATCAAGAAATCCTGTATTGCGTCGTCACCCGACTCGAAATCGGTAAAATCAAAACCATCATTCAAGATGTTGACCCCGCCGCCTTCGTCGTCATTCACCCGTTGTCAGATGTTCAGGGGGGAACGGTAAAACGAACGGGGATGCATTGAGGGGAGTTTTCAGTTTTCAGTTTTCAGTTTTCAGTTTTCAGTTTTCAGTTTTCAGTTTTCAGTGAGCAGTTTTCAGTGAGCAGTGAGCAGTGCGGCCAATGCGACTCATCCTCTTACTGAACACTGAAAACTGAAAACTAAAAACTTCCCCCTCACCTTACCGGCCGGATGTGCTGCGTGCTCACCGCACAATCCCGCTGATCAAACAGGTTCAGGTAACACGCGGTCGCCTCGGCCGGAATTGCTGCCGAAATCCGCTGTGCAGCGGCGTCGATCGTGGCGGGTAATTGCTCCCATTTTCGGTCCTGCCAGCGTCCGGTTTCTCGCGTAAAGTTCAATTCCCCTTTCGCAATGGGTACCTCCGAACGATAGCTCGCCCACATCTCGCCCCCCGCGACACCTTGATCGGTGAACCGGGGGAGTGGTTTTCCCTCCTTGAGAATCGAATTGGCAAAGACGTGAATCTCCTCGGGATTCTCTCCCGCTGGACCATGGCCGTGCGGCATCCGCACCCGCAGACACAGGTCACGAGAACCGGTCGGCAAACGATACGATTTTTGCCAGGAATCCATCGGGTAAGCAAAATCATTGGTCCCGTTGACCCACAACAGCGGCATTTTCGCCTGCGGCAGATATACCGACGGATCCCACTGCCGCAACCACAGTCCCGACTGATCAGGCCCCATTTTTTCAAACGCAGGAAGCCAGGCCGAATTTTCACCCAGAAACCCACAACCATAGACCGGTGCGGCTAGCTTGAATCGTGAGTCGACCCCGGCCACCACGCACGTCAAATATCCCCCCCACGAAATCCCCGTCACTCCAATCCGGTCCGCATCGACTTCCGGATACGATCGCAGCAGCGAATGCGCGAGCATCACCGCACTGGTCGCCTGAAACGTCCATTGATCCTCGACAGGATCCCCCAACTGACCAAAGCTGGCATCCCAACCCATCGGCCCACCCTGCTCGTGGCGTTTCCAGTTTCCATACGTTCCGACCGGAACACAGCCACACAGATCCATCGCAATCGCTGCATACCCACGCGAATTCCACACCTTTACCCAGCGATCAAAAGCACTCCCACCACCACCATGAATCAGAACCATCGCCGGAACTTTTTTCCCGCTCTCACCATCCTTCCGAGGTGGAAACCCCGCATACGCAAACACGCGAGTCGGTTTTCCCCGATAGGTCGGTCCCGCATAAAAAAACGCTTTGACCCCGTCAGCCTGAAGTTCCGGAGCCTCAAACACCTCGGGCGTTTTCGACAGTGCCTCAAGATCAAATCGAGCCCGTGCCGATGACAACGCCTCATCAGCCCCCCATAAAACCGAACCCGGAATCAAACCAGTCAAACCGAGACAACAGGCCAACAGTAAAAAACAAACGCGATGGCTTCTCATAACAGGATCTCCCCAAAAATGCCCAAATGCCCAAACATGGTCGACTGGCTTGAATTCCGCTCGTGAATTTCTGATCTCTGACCCCGCACGACAAGGGACCCCGAACACCTCGCCGGTGTTCTTTACCCGCGACACTACGCAATAATCGACTTGACCACATCGCCATACACATCCGTCAGACGGAAATCTCGCCCTGCAAATCGGTACGTCAGCAGTTCATGATCCAACCCCAGCAAGTGCAGGATGGTGGCATGCAGATCATGGACGTGGACCGGGTTCTCGACCGCGTCCCAACCATATTCGTCGGTCGCTCCGTACGCCATCCCCCCTTTGACCCCTCCCCCGGCCATCCACATCGTAAAACCGAACGGATGATGGTCCCGGCCATTGGCGACCCCCTCGCGGGCGGGTGTCCGGCCAAACTCGCCACCCCAGATCACCAGCGTCTCATCCAGTAGTCCCCGTTGCTTCAGATCCTGCAGCAATCCCGCGATCGGCAAGTCGGTCGCCAAGGCGTTTTTTTCATGCCCCCCTTTAAGATCACTATGCTGATCCCAAGGCTGAAAACCACCCGTCGTGTGATACAACTGCACAAACCGCACACCTCGCTCCACCAACCTGCGGGCCAGCAGGCATTGTTTCCCAAAGATTTCGGTCTGAGGTTGGTCAACGCCGTACAACTTACCCGTTTCCGCGGTTTCTCCCGCCAGACTGAAGGCCTCGGGAGCCGTCGTCTGCATGCGATAGGCGAGTTCGAACGAGTCGATCCGGGCACTCAGGCGACTGTCATCGGCTCGGCCGACACGGTGTAATTCATTGAGTTGCGACAACGCATTCAATTCCTGTCGCTGTCGATCACGCGCCACCGTTCCACTCAAGTTTTTTAGCGGCTGATCAGGATTCGAGACGAATGTCCCCTGGTAAGTCGCGGGCAGAAAACTGGCTCCGTACTGCCGTGCCCCTTCGATGATCGGCCCCGGACCGATCGCCACAAAACCGGGAAGATTGCGATTCTCGCTCCCCAGCCCATAGTTCACCCAGGCCCCCAGACTCGGACGAGACGACACCCGTTCACCCGTATGCATCAGCAGACATCCCCCCGGGTGATTGGGATCGTCGGTCACCATCGAGCGAATCACGCACAGATCGTCGACACGCTGCGCCACATGCGGAAACAGCTCGCTCACATCCAGCCCGGATTCCCCGTATCGCTGGAATTTCCAGGGGGAGGCCAACAGATTCCGCTGTTGACCCAAATAAAGCTTCGGCGCGGGCTTGCCGTCGTCCCTCGTCAACTGCGGTTTGGGATCAAACGTATCGACCTGTGATGGCCCCCCCGGCATGAACAAAAAAATCACCCGCTTGGCCCGTGGGGTCAAATGAGGCCGTTTGGCCGACATCGGCGCGGGAACGGGTGCAGCCCCAGCCGTCAATCCGGCCTCGTTCGCTGCCACTGATTCGCCAGCCAATAACGCAGCCAGAGCCAATCCCCCAAAGCCGCCCCCCGTACGCTGCAACAACTGTCGTCGCGTCATCGGGTGGCTCGTCATCGGGTGGCTCGCCATCGGGTGACCCATCATCGGGTGACCCAGTGAGGCGATCAGGGGTGCAGAGAACGGCGGTATTTCCATGAGACATCCAATAGGATCGAAGTTCAATCCACAAACATAAACTCGTTCGTACACAGCACCAGGCGGCAATAACCGGCCCAGGCATTCGACTGGTTCGGATCGGATAACAACGATAAACCAATCTCGACTTCTGCCGCCGTCGGCAAACGCCCCAGCCCAATCTCGTACAACCGGCGAATCCGTGGCAGGTCATTTTCGGTCGCTCCCACCTCCCGCGTCACTCGGTCTCCCAAGGCCGCAGACAACTCGGTCACCAGCGGATCGTTCAGCAAAAACAACGCTTGCGGTGCCACGATCGATCCATTGCGTCGCTCGACAATCGCACTGCAATCCGGAGCGTCAAACAACGGCCCAAACTCAGCTGCCTTCGCTCCCGTTCGAGTCGCCATCAAGTAGACGCTGCGGCGAGGATGAGCCACATCCTGAAAGCCCGGCCCACCGGACGTCAAATCCAATCGCCCCGCAATCGCAAACAGACTATCCCGAAAGGCCTCAACCTCGAGTCGGCGGCGGTTCGAGCGCCATAACCCGTGGTTCTCTGGATCAAGCTCCATCCCGGCCGCATGGGTCGCAGAGCTCTGCTGATACGTATTCGAGAGCATCAGCGATCGATGCAGCGACTTCACCGACCAGCCCGAGGCGACAAATCGTTCGGCGAGAAAGTCCAGCAATTCCGGATGCGTCGGACGATCCCCCATCGCGCCAAAGTTAGCCGAGGTTTGCACCAGTCCTGCCCCAAAGTGGTGTTGCCAGACCCGATTCACCATCACGCGCGCCGTCAGCGGATTATCCGCATCAGCGAGCCATTGCGCCAGCTCCCGTCGACCACTCCCCGCTTGAATGACAGGAGGCCGCGCCCCGGCAATCACCTTGGGAACCCCACGTGGCACAATTTTTCCCGGTCGAGTGTGATTCCCTCGCAGATAGACCGGAGCATCCTGAAATCCGGCATGGGGCGTTTCCGGCGGCCCCCCTTCCTGAATGACCACCCCCCGCGGAATCTCGACGGCCGGCTTCTTCTGCAGTTGTTCCAGCTCCTCCCGCAACCCCGCCGATCGCTGGCGAAAATCCGCCGGCAACGCCCGATCGCGAGCTTCCCCTTCGAGTCGAAAGGGGCTCGAACCCGAGATCAATTCTTCATAGAAGCTCGAAATCGTTTCGACCAACGGCGATTCGATCTGCGTTGCGTCGACGATCGTTGCGTCGACCTGAGGTGCAAACCAGTATTGAATCAGTTCCGCTTCCACGCGAGCACGCGCCTCATCCGCGAGCGGAGCATCAAAAACCCGTAGCTCTGCAAGCTCTCCCTGAAAACGGGGGCTGGAACCCGAACCCGCTCCACCGATCATCAGTGCGGTAATCGCAGGATCGGACGAAACCGAGTCGATCCCCTTGTTGCTGCCGACCGGCTGGCCATCCCGATAAACGCTGACCCCCTGCGGCCCCCAAACAATGGTGATCAGTTGAAACCCCGAACTCTCGGGCCTTGGGCCAGGCGCGGGAATCATCACATCACCACTGGCCCCCTGGCGTCGCAGGATCGCATGAATGGACCCGGTGCCATCAACCATCATCCCCAGTCCATGCTGTCCAACCGCCGCATCTTCCCACCCGACCAGCCGCTGCCCCGAGGGACCGACGGGATCTGACCGAAACAGGACCATCAGCGTCCCCACAGCGGGAATCGTTCCCATCGCACGAAGTTGATTTTGCCCCCGGAATTGCAGCACTGTCCGAGCCCGTCGCTGAATCATCACCGTGGCGACTGCAGGGCCCGTCAGATCGGTCACGGGTGTGGCCGCTTCAGGACGACGACTGCGATTTGGCCACGAAGTCACGTAGCGAGCCTCATTCAGCGTCAGTCGTCGATCATCCCCCCGCAACGTTAAACAGGCCGACTCGCTCAGCGTCTTGAAGACCGCATCCCGCTTTAAGCGATCCCGGCGATCCTGAGCAACTTTGACAATTTTCGCCGCCAGCTCCTGAGTCAACCGCGCGGCAGTCCCCGGATCCGCTGCGGTCCGTATTTCGGCAAGAACGCCCGTGGTCGATACCCCTTCCAGTAGACGATGCCACCGCTGGAGTGTGGTGAGATCCAACTGATTTATGCGAGCAAACTCAGACCAGTCCGCAGGTCCCTTGGAACCGGACAGATGAGCAAACTCAAAGCACCCCAGCAAGTACCGCGAGGTCTCGGCTTCCGCTCGCTGCTCAAGCAACGCCTGGTACTCCCGCTCGCCAAACTGAGAAACCTCACGTGACAACTCGCCGATCCGCGCTTTATCACGAGCCTGCCCCGCTTCAATGGCGGCAATCTGGGGAGGAGCCAGCAGCGGGACCCGAACCAGCGGCGTATTCCCTTTGACAGGGCCAGGAATCAGGCGTGAGCTAAAAAAGATCCCGGCCATAGCATAATAATCCTCGGTCGAAATCGGATCAAACTTGTGATCATGACACCGGGCACAGGCCAGAGTCAGCCCCAAAATCGCTCGTCCCACCACATCAATCTGATCATTGACATAGTCCGCAATCATCTGCTGCTTATCGACATCCCCCGGCACAAAATCGGCGATCGCCAGCATGCCGGTTGCCACGAGAGCATCAGCATCAATCTGGTTTGGATCCGCCGGCTGCAGCAGATCGCCAGCGACTTGCTGCCGCACAAACTCGTTGTAGGGAAGGTCCTGGTTGAAGGAATTGATGACCCAGTCGCGATACCGCCACGCCTCACGAAAATCGCTTTCGGGAGGCAATTGGATCAGGTCCCGAGCATCCGCATAACGGACAATATCCAGCCAATGTCGCCCCCAACGTTCACCATACCGGGGTGATTCGAGCAGTCGATCAACAACTTTGGCAAAGGCCTCAGGGGATTCGTCGGCGAGAAAGGCATCGAGTTCAGCGGGAGTCGGGGGAAGTCCAACCAGATCAAACGTCGCACGCCGCAATAACGTACGCCGGTCTGCCGCAGGTGACGGGGCCAGGCCTCGGTCGACCAATCGCTGGATAATAAAGGAATCGACCGGCGACTGGGTCGGAAACGCGACGACGGGAACGGTCACACGTTGAACCGGCTGAAAAGACCAGAAGACCGGTTCCTCGTCCATCGCATAAGCGATCGACAGCAACAGACAAACCGTCGCGCAAGTGGCGACGAGTCGAACGAGGCAGCAATGTTGTGGGTGTCGTTTCATGGTAAAAAGTGTACCGCATCCGAACCGGTTGTTGCGAGTAAAACAAGGATTGATCATCGGTTTCATTTGATTCGAGCCCTACCAAGGCTGCAATTCCAACAACTCACTGGCAATCGTCAAACATTCCACAGAGATATTCACTGCGATACCCGAGCCAACGACCTGCGAAACACCTCCAGGAATCCCAGCATCCGGCCCAAATTCCAGGCCATCAGGTTTCCCGCCAGTACCCCCTGCAGCAGGGCCGACTGGAACAGTGACGAACCCCTCGCAGACATCGTCAGACGAAATGCCCTGAGACACTCGGCCTTTGTCAGAGGGCGCGAGGCAACCAGCTGGCCGTAATGGCGATGGCTGCGGCCATAAGTGAACGTTTTCCAATAGTACGTCATCAACGAGCTCATTTCGGCATGAACAATGCGCATGCTCGGCACGTAAGCGACGACTTGAAACCCCTCCCCATCGACGACTCGGCGCAGGAAAATCGTATCCGACCCCCGTTCTCGTTCGAGGAAGGGACCGTACTGATCAAGTGTCCGCCTCCGCACGGCCATGTTGTTGGTGAACGCATAATAAGCCTGGACTTCGGTCGAGCCGATGATCGCCGCTACCTTGTTGTCTTCGTAGTCGGAAATCAGTCCAATTAAGCCGATGTCGGGGCGGGGGCGACGGCTCCCCAGCTGTATCTGGATTTGTGCATCCTCAAAACCCGTTTCGATAGACCGCAGCCAGTTTCGCGAGAGCATGCAGTCCGAGTCGGTGAACGCAAGGATCTTCCCTCGGGCCACACTCACCCCTCGGTTCCTCGCCGCATACGAACCCTGCTTCGTCTCCGTCAAAACAACAACCCCCTCCGCTTGCTCCAGGATGCGCCGGGAATCATCCTGCGAGTTGTTGTCGACCATGATGATCTCATACTGATCGGCAGGGTAATCCTGACTCTTCAGCGCCGCGATACATTCCGGGAGGAATTTTGCCGTGTTGTAGACAGGAACCACAATCGAAAAGTGCATGGAAAACTTCGCATAAAGCTTGTGTTTAAGGGGCAATTCCGGAGTCGGTGCGCGGGATCATTGTATAGGCAAGTCGCGCCCAATAGAGGCCGAGGAAACCGCGATAACGAAGAGTCCGACCCGTGAACGTTTCGTCCTGCAGCCTTCCTCCCAGCCTGATACGGCTCGCACGGAGTGGAAGGGCGACCACGGATGAGCGACCGCAACGGAGCGCGTACATCAACAATTCCTCGGCCTCAAGTGGTTGGCGCGTCCGTCGGCAATAGTTCTCGAGCAGCATACCACGATGGGCGTAAAGCGGCGCTGCGGCCCGTCCGCAGATCGCAAACCGGTCATTGCATCCATACCACCATTGCCAGCCGGGTAAAGCACAGACCTTGGGGTGGTGGAATGCATAACGGATGACGTCCATCTCGATCGGGTCATGATATTGGAGGTCGGAACGGGCATACACGACGACATCCGGATCTGCTGACATGGCAAGAGCCCCTACCTCAGCCAGCGAATGGAGTTGCAGCAGCAGATTACGGATCGACTTCCCGCCGTCGCCATAGCGGTCCCCCCGCTGCTGTAAGGCGTTGTACATCGGGGTATTAGTCACGTCCGGCGGTGATTCGAGACGCCCCTCGTAATTCCGTACGAAATCGTAGTTGGCGGGATCAAGCTCGCCGAACTCGCCGGAGCGAGGGTTGTCGATCCGCTGCTGAAGAAAGAGATGATAATAAACCCTCACTTCAGCCCATTCTCGGAGCGGTGCGATGATCTGCGTTTCGATGGAGGGAGTAGCAACAGCGGAGCAACGTGGAAGCCCATACAAAGCAACGGCAACTTTCGGACGACGATTCATGTCAGGACCGCCTTGGGACCAATCAAGCCAATTTCAATGCCGCGCGGCGACACGTCGAACACCCGGAAGCCCGCCGAACGCAACCGCTGCAAAGCGTCTCGTGTCAGCTGAACCGCGTCCCTGGTACCCGGCATACGGTGGTGAAATTCGACAAGCAGTTGGTCGATCCGATCGGACAGCGAGACCAGCTCGTCGATGACATCGTATTCTGAGCCTTCAATATCGATCTTGAGCAGCGTCAGACGGTCATGACCTCGCTCCCGCAGCAGCGACTCCAGCCGGCGGATCTGTCCGGTACACGACTGCTTCGGTGGTTCCCGCAGCATGCCATTTCGGCAAGTGAATGACACCCCGTGGTGGCGCGGAAGCTCGAACAACACTTCGGTATCCTGGGCTCCCAGACCGACAGGATGAAAATGGAAAGCCGCGGGGAGCGTTTGCGTGGCCAGCCAATCCATCGAGATCGGAGTCGGATCGAAGGCATGCAAGTCGACCCCAAATCGGCGAATCATTTCCAGGTCAAACCCGATGTCCTTCCCCACGCCGAATGAGTAGACCACACCCCCAGTTCGGATCGCCGCCGGTGCGATCGTCCACCTTCCGTCGCCGCGGCCGAGACGAAGTCGATGGGGGCGGACATCCCGCTGGACCCATGGTTCGCTCCCTGCAAACCGGCGTAAGTCGCGCAACAGCAGGTCGCGTATGTCGATGAGATATTGACGGGAATCAGCAAGGATTGAGTACAGGCCGTCGATGAACAGAGACATAAACGATTCCCGACTTCTCTGCGACAAAGCGACTGGTAGGTGTTGGGGAAAGCCAATCGGTATGAATGCAAACCGCGCCATTTTCGGATTGAGTATAGCAGGGGGCGTTTTACTCGGTCGAGTCAATTGCCATATTGGATTCGCCTTAGCCGTAACACGTCGACCGATCAATTCATCAAAGGCCAATCCAACCCTCGTTTTTAATCGAGACCAGTGTCTAGTCATCCCTGAGTATCTGTAGAGTTGATCACGACGTTCCTCATCAGCGACTCTGACATCGTGATGGCGTTTGAGCGTCAGTCCAACGTGAACATCACGGCTACCGTCGGTGTTCATCACCCGATCCGCAGCCAGTATGCCTACTCCAATATCGCGAAACTGCGGTGGTCCTGACAGAGTTTTCGCCCAATCAGTCGGTATCAGCCCCGAGTATGTCAGCAGCAACCGAGAGGATTCTTCGTTCAGCTTGACTTCTTCGGGGCGCGGAAAAGTATCCAGCGGTCAGGCGGACCTGCTTCCTGCTCCGTCTCCAGATATGCCAACTCCCCAGCGAGACACGAGAGGATTGACGGCAAGCCAAACCCGACTGCAATTGCGAGTGCCTCATCGAGCGGCAGCATTTTACGGTCGATTTCGTCGCTCAGGGAAATTGCGTAACAAGAATTCTTTGCTCCCCGATCCATGAGTTCTCGACGAATCTCGGCACGATTCGAGTTTGGGGTCGGGAGTTCGATGACGAAGCGGGGATCAAGGTATTCAAGAGCCTGATGTGGCGTGGGGAGACCGTGGGGAGACCGTGGGGACACTGCGTGGGGAGACCGTGGGGACACTGAGCTGACTTGAAATTGCGTTGCGATTTTGCTTAAATTGGCAGGATCAGCGGTTTTGATCTGTTTTGATTTGGAGCGGAATGATGGCGAGGATGGCACGAGCGGAAGTGTTTG
>JBIKZJ010000410.1:0-5813 GCA_044354755.1 Schlesneria sp.
TCGTTTATTGATCGTGTGGTGAATCACATTCACCGATCGAGCCCGGATTTTGAGGTCGGGCATCCCGTCATTATTTGGCAGTGTCGGGTTATTTGGCAGTGTCGGGTTTCACGGATTCACAAACAACGCGAAAACCGAAGAAATAGGCTTTGCCGGAAGTGGCGTTACTTCGGCGGAAGCCTGCGCGACAGCGGAGTGCGTCGGCACCCCAACTGCCTCCTAACACTACCCGATCGGCACCCTGCTCGGGCCCTTTTGGATCCTGTTTTGGTGAGGACTCGTAGTACGATCGTCCGTACCAGTCCCCGACCATTTCTGCGACGTTGCCATGCATATCATACAAGCCGAAAGCATTGGGGGAATAACTGCCAACCGGGGTCGTTCGACCGAGAAACGGACCACGTTCAGCCCCGCCATAAGGGAAATTCCCATTGATATTGGCCTGCTTCGAACCGAGGCCAGATCCATAGTGAAACGGAGTACTCGCACCAGCACGGCATGCATACTGCCATTCCGCTTCAGTTGGCAGGCGATAGGTTCGTCCGGCTTTCACTTCTTCGGGGAGGGCAGACAACTTTTGACAGTACTCGACCGCTTCGACCCACGTCACTTGCTCGACAGGAAACCGGTCGCTTGCACCGCCAGGCAACTTCTTTGCTCCGGGTCCGGCAGTGCTGAAGTAACTGGGGTTTGCTCCGATCACTTGCTGATATTCTGCCTGAGTGACTTCATAAACACCCATGAGCCACGGTTGGGCGAACTCAACCTCATGGACCGGCCGCTCATCGAGTCTCGACCCCTGTTCGGAGACGGGTGAGCCCATCTGGAACCGACCAGCAGGAATTTGCGCAAACTTCATTCCAATCGAATTTGTCAGAGCAGCACGAGATTGAAGCTCGGACTTGGCCTCGTTCCCTTGGAGTCTCGTCGAGGGAACGGTCAGCGAGAGGGCCGTGCATGCGGCGATCACTCCGATGAACAACCGATTGCGGCGCCATGTGGCAGACACGTATTGATCAAGATTCGAGATTCGAGTCATTATGATTCCACGCCAGCAAGAGACCAAACAAAACCCGTGACAAATTCCGAGAAACGGAGCAATCAGAGCACTAGGCCATCGGGCTACCCTGGGGGGGTTACGGATCACCATCGCTCGTCAATGCTCAACCAACCCTCAATCATCGATGAGCTGTTTCCCGTCATCCGGTTTGACATCTTTGCTCGCGATCGAAAAATCTTCGCTGAAGCCAGACTCGTCGACTTCCACTTGTTTGGGCCAGCCACCCTTCCAAAGAAACGCCCCTTCTGCAGACTCTTTTCCCACCACGGTGACCGAGCTGGGTCCTGGGACCGGTCCCTTTTTGCGTTCGCTGGTATAAGTCCCATTCGAGATCGGGCAGACCGCAATGGCTCCCGACGCTTTGTTAATGAAGGTGACTGTCCCCGCAGGAACCGGCTCACCATTAAATTCTACCTGTCCGGTCGCATCGACGCGTGTTGCCGGTGGAACCTTCGAGCCTCCCCCGCCACCGCAGCCGACGGTCACAATAACTGCAAGAACTGGCACGACCAACGATTTTCGCATCCACGAAAAACAACCGGCAATCCCCTGCATATTCGGAATCCTCTTTTGATGATTGATGATTTGGTACTGGATATTTGTACTGAGCGATTGACGACTGAACTCCAGCGGCGATCAATCAAACCCTGATGGAGACGCAAGAATCAAGTGGCCTACGGCAGCAACGAGCGCTACCACCGCAGGCCACTTTGGAAAAACAGGGAAGCAAACCGCCGATTAGAAATCTCCGGTTGGCAGTCCATCACGGGTGGAACCGAGCTTTTGTTGCAGTCCGAGATCGGCATTTTCTGACATGAATCGGGTACTTCCGTCTGCCATCAACAAATGGCCTCCCCCATCATGCCAGCTGCTGAATCCTTCTTGAAGCATGCTGTGTCCATTTGCAGAACCTTCTCGCTGCTTGGCAATCTGCATGGTGTATTCGATGAGCGGCTGATTCATCCCACACAGAATGGCGGTGGAATTGAATTGAACGGGAAGTCCCGTACTGACTCGAAGCGCCGAAGCCCAAGTCCAATAAGCACCGGGATAGTTATCTTTCAAACCAATAAACATGGTTTCGCCAACCAGAACCTGATTCGACGAGCCATCCTTGATGGCGCTGATGCTCTTGGACGAATTCAAGTGCATTGGCCCATTATTCCATTGTGGGCGGAAATTCGTGTTGACACCAATGAATGGCAACGTCTGGGCAGGACTTGAGTTGTAGCAAGGCATCAAGGGATTGTTGGCGAAAGGAACATTGTCCGAGGCCACATTCGATGGAATGGTACCATCGACTGCGGGTGCACCCGTGCTCGGATCAGTTTTCCAAGCGGGTCCACCACCACCCATACACGCATTATAGCTATTAAAATACTTATCCGAATTTGCCCTGGGGTTGGTCGGGCAACGATACCCAGGGGGACTGTTCTGCTGCTGTACCGCATAGTTTGGAGAACCTGGTGGATTCTGTTGATCATTGCGACCAAAGAACGGTGCGGTCATCACAAAACTATTGTAGAGATTTGTTTGATCCTGATAGGGCAGGATGGCCACGGTCCATGGAGCACGTGCAAAGATGCCGCTATTTCCATTTGTTCCACACGCGGCACAGGTGTTACCACCAATATTGTTGTCTGCAACACCATCGTAAACGTGTGCTGGCGGAAACACCTGAAACGTGTCGTGGTA
Organism: Schlesneria sp.; assembly: GCA_044354755.1. Classification (GTDB taxonomy): domain Bacteria; phylum Planctomycetota; class Planctomycetia; order Planctomycetales; family Planctomycetaceae; genus Schlesneria. Next base: position 2,756 of record JBIKZJ010000410.1, read on the forward strand.
GTTGTGCAATGCCAGCCCAATCTGCTTCAGATTGTTTTTGCATTGTGTACGTCGTGCTGCTTCGCGAGCCTGCTGAACCGCAGGGAGCAACAATGCAATGAGAACTGCGATAATCGCGATCACGACCAGCAATTCAATCAGCGTAAAACCGACTCTTCTCCGTACTGTCTTCATCTCTTCTCACCTTACAAAGTAAAAAACCGACACAAAACGGCACTCAGTGCCGCAAACTCCATTTCGACGGACCAATACCACTCGAAGAATACCGAGTAATTAATAACACCCCAACCTAAAACTTCAATAACCTAACGAGCGGCGGGAACTCGCTTCAATCTCTGCACGCGCTGCCCACCGACTTCGGCCGCATACAGGTTCCCCTGGCGATCTGCAGTGATCAGGTGCGGCGTCTTGAACTCCCCTGCCCCAGTTCCCTCTTTGCCCCACGCCCGCACTTCTTTCCCTTGGGAATCGAGTTGCAGGATTTGCTGACGAGCCCCATCCGAGACAAACAGCCTCCCCTGGGGGTCCATCGCAACTCCAAAGGGCTTATAGCCAGTCCAAGTGTCCAGCAGCTCACCCGTTTGGGGGTGCAAAACCTGGATGCGAAGATTGTCCCGATCACAGACGATCAGTCGTCCTTTTTGATCGATGAGTCCGGTATGGGGTGCACTGAACTCGAGCGGCCCTGAACCTGGCTTACCCCAGACCTCGGGATGCTTACCCCCCTCGCGATAATGCACGACACGGGCATTCCCATATCCATCCATCACGTAGGAATGTCCTTTCTCCCCAAAGACGATATAGGTCGGCTTGTTGAACTTGTCGACATCTTCACTGGGGACATCCATTTTCCCTAACGCACCCAAGAGCTTTCCTTCTGTCGAGAACTGAAAGACCATGTGATGCCCGGTATCGGCGACCCAGACATGATCCTCGGCATCGACCGTCAAACCGTGCCCCAGTCCAATCACATTCTCACCAAATGACTTGAGGAATTTTCCGGACGCGTCGAAACAAAGAACCGGTGGATTCACTCGTTGCAAGACAAAAACCCGCCCCTTGCTATCAACCCCGACACCGGAAACGGCTCCCGCCTTGATCTGGGTGGGCCACTGCGGAAACGACGGATCGGGCTGATAGTCAAAATCGAATTTTGCCGCGGAGTCACTCGAGCGACTCGAATCCCCCCCCAACGCAATCAGTCGCGAGCGATCCCGGAGGAAAATCATTCCGTCGCTGATGGCCGGCGTGGCATAGAACTCGCCCGGAAGGCTGTTTTCAGCCAGTTTCACAAACTCGGCCCCCGCTTTGATGACGGTACACTTTCCTTCGAGGCTGAGGTAATAAACATTTCCATCGGCGACGACGGGCGAGGCTTGATATCGCTCACCCCCCATCCGATTCTTCCAAAGTTCTTTTCCAGTTTTGAGCTCAAGACAGGTCCCGACACCGTCATCCCGGACGGAATAGACCAAACCGTCATAAACTGTGGGTGAAGGGCAATCCACCAGCACGGGAAGCACCCGCGAGACAGAACTATTGGTAATCTCGCCATGGCACTGATCTGTGACCGAAATGACGACGGCATGCTTGGCTTTTGCCGAGGGAGCCACCACGACCCCATCACCTACCGCAGGGGAAGCAATCGTTCGAGCGTACTCTTCGTTTTCCAGCACCAGACCGCCGTTTTCCCACAGCCGTTTTCCCGACTCCAGATCATAGGCATCAACATGATCCGCTCCACTGACCACGAGCTGGGGTGGCTTACCGGGAATCTCTAACACCATGGGCGAGGTGTACGCGTCGGTCGCATCCCCCAGACACGTATAATTGCGTTCGGCTAACCAGACTTCTTTGCCTGTGGCGGTATCCAGGGCGACAACATAAGAAGGCCCTTTATGGACGCAGGAAATGAACAGGCGATTTTTCCACAGTCGTGGTGAAGAGCCCATCCCAAACTTGAGATCGTAGGGACCATAATCGTCGGCGAGATTCCGTTGCCAGCGAATCACTCCATTCCGATCAAGGCTGACCAGATCGCCGGTACCAAAAAACGCATAGACATTCTCGTCAGCGTCGGCACAGGGTGAAGGGGTCGCGGGATTATGCCGATGCCGAAATAACTCGGGGGGACCATAGGCAATCAAATCCCCTTTGGCGATCACCTTTTGCCAAAGAACGGCCCCCGTTAAGCGATTCAGTGCGACCACGTGTGAGGAAGCATCCGCCGAATCAAACGAGGTGATAAACACTCGCTGACTCGTCACCGCCGGGGAAGAATCACTCGCGCCGGGTAGAGGCGTACTCCACAAAACCCCCTTGGCTTCTGACCATTCGACGGGAAAACCACGCTCGGCGGAGACTGCAGCACCGGAATTCCCCCGAAACCCCGACCAGATTTCCGCAGAAACCTGTGAAGCGATCAGCGAACAGGTGAACAATCCAGCCAGAATCAATCGCGATTCCATATTAACCCTTACGAATTTTTTCAAGCATTCGAATGAAACACCGACACGATAGACCATCACAGAATGTCAAAAAACCGAGATCTAAACCCAATTTGCTTCGCGTGAATCGAAAAACTCAACGATGCCTCAATGACGAAAAACCTGAAACTTCTCAAAACAGAGGGTTAGACGTGAAACTAATGCACGCATGAAACGCATGCACGAATCAAACGCATGCACGCATGCAACCGACTCCATGTGATTGTGGTCGACAGCGGATTGATTTGTCAATTCACACTGCGACTTTTTTTAGGGTGGGGGATAGCGGAAATGGGAGATCCCGACAGAGTCAAGGAACCGGCCAGATACGCACAACTCCAGGCCGACCAATCAGCTCAAAAACAAGCAGAGGGCGATTGGGCCTACGAGGGGACCCTGAAAAGCGAGATGAAAATCGCTCGGTTCAATGCTTTGCAACCCGGATCGGGTGGCGATAAAAGAGTTTTTCGCGATCTTCGGCCCGCAAATCTTCCGACTCATCCTGGACAGAGAGCCGTAATTCGAACTGACCGCTGACCGGAACCGGGGGCAATACCCCAGCAAACGTCATT
>JBIKZJ010000409.1:0-5813 GCA_044354755.1 Schlesneria sp.
TCGGGATCGGCAACTCAATCATCCCCCCTTGCATTAGCCCATCAACCTTCTCGTGAGGGACCAGGAAGACTTTTCCGTATCCATACGAGAGATTCAGCAGTGACCCCCGCAGCGGCCCCCAACGATCACTCTCGACCCACAAAAGCTCGGCTGGCGAGCGATCAAATGCGTTGGTGATCCAGCAGAGGGGTGGTTCCATCGCCTCGTCCGAAGCATCGGTCACGTCGTGATAGCCAAACAGATTGCCGTAAAATTTGGGTTTTCCCGTGGGATTGAGTGTCACCCAGTTGATTCGATTCTTGGGGTTCCAAAATCCTTCCTGATCGGTCACGACAAACGAACCGTCGGGATTCAGGCAAACACCATTCGCCGCTCGAAAACCGGTCGCAAGAATATCCGTCTGTGATCCATCTTTGCGGACCCGTAACAATGTCCCGTGATGCGGAACGACCGCCGGCAAGGCGTGCCGCCCCGATTTCGCATAAAAAAAATTCCCCTCGGCATCGGTCTGCAGTCCCATCGCAAATTCATGAAAATGCTCGGTCACCTGATGATCGTTGTTCAAACATTCATAGAAATCCGTTTCACCATCGCCGTTCAGGTCGTGGAGCACCGCCAGCTGATCTCGGCAAATCACATGGATCTTCCCTTCCACGATTTTTAACCCCAGCGGCTGAAACAATCCCGATGCAATTCGCTGCCAACGTAACCCCAGGGGTGCCGAACCAGGTTTGCTCGCCGGCGATCCCGCTGGAGGCTGCATTTCTACCACCCAGACATCCCCATCCCAGGAACAAAGTGCAATCCGCCCATCAGCAAAGAAATCGAGTCCCGTAAATCGGAGTTGCGCCAGCCATGGATTCGACTCCGGTGCCGAGAGAAAATCGACCGCGAACGGACCATTGTCCGCACCAATCACCGCTTGTGTTTCCAGTCGTTGAGGCCAACGTGGCGGCCCCCCCTTCGTCAACGGCAACAGGTCTCGCTGGGATTCGGGTACGACCGGATTCCAGCGGTCCTGCAAGCGCGGGGCCACCGCATTCGCCTCGCCGACTCCCTCAACCTGCGGCGGCATGGATGCAGCCCAGAGGCTAAATTTCAGGGGCTCGGGTCCGGCCGGGATCGTCAGGCATAAACGCCCCTGTTTCACGATCCAGACCCCCGGCAGGGTTTCGGCAGCCAGACCATAAGCCAGCGAATGGGGAGTTGCTGACGAATCGACTTTGCCTCGCCGGACATCCGCATCGTGCTCATGGGCCGTGGTGTCTGCTATCAAGTTTCCTTCGGCTTTTCCCAGCAACCAGCGACCGACCAGCGATTTGTCCTCGGCAGGGGGCAAAGTCCATTCTTTCAGTTCGTCCACCAATAACCGCCGCTGATAAAACCGAACCTCGTCCAGTTCACCGCGAAAGAAGGATTCCGGCTGCGGAAAATCGGTGGTGGTAAATCCAATCCGCGCTACCGGTTTGTCGAGTTTTCCCTTGGCGGCCAAATACCCTTCCTGATCAAGTCGACCATCAATGTACAGGCTGAGACGCCCAGTCGATTTTTGCCATGTTGCCGCCACCGTATGCCACTGACCATCATTGACCTTCCCCTTCGAGACGAGAGCCCCCACCCAGCCGATATCAAAGCCAAGGTGTCCATCGCGAATAAAGAGTGTCTGTCCGTTTGGTGACCATTGCGATCCCTCGTTCGCCAGCGAGAATAACGTCCCCCCACCCTTCGTCTTGAAGCGAGCGGTAATCGTCAGATCCTGGGTCGTCATCTCGAACGCTTGGGGATTACGGATCTGCAAATGCGTTTGACCATCGAAAACGAGCGGCTGCTGCTCAGCCATCTCGGCCCCCTTGATCCCCTTCGCTGCAGCCGGAAATGTCACTACGGCGCCGTGACGATCTGCCACAAATTCGGCTGTCGCATCAGGCCTTGGACCATCCGCCACTTGCAACACTAATTCTCGATCACGAGGCCCGATATTCAACGTTCGCAAAAACAGGGGCGCATCCGGCAGTTCCTCACGCGCCACAAATCGGGGAGACTCGAGAATCTCGGTCGTACCAATCCGATAAGAGAGGATCGCCTCCTGATTGTGGTGATACAGCCCATGAAACTGCCCCCAGTGACGCGGAAGCGGCCCATAACGTCGACCATCTCGACCTTCGGTTCTCTGATCATCCACAAAATCACCCGTTTGTGGATTCCCCCAGCCAGGGCCATTCGCATTCGCATACGCCACATCACCGGTAATTCGCGGGTGAACCTGGTGCTCACCGTTCATTTGAATCCCACGCCAGTCAATAAACTTGTCGGCCCCCAGAGCTTTGTCGCTAGCCGACCAGACTGCAGCCACCCGCAGGGTGTCGGTATCAAAAATCGTCCAGTTGCGACCTCGTGAAATCCCCCCAGCACCGGAATCGAGTCGAATCGCGATCCCCTTATAAGCGAGATTCAGCGAATCCCCTGGAACTTCGTACGTGTGCGTCAAAGTCGGACCATAATCCATGGCACTCCAAGGTTCGATCTTACTCGGTTCAGGACCACGAGATTCGCCCCGAGGCAATCGGGCGAGGTAGGCCGCGTCGATCGACGCATATTGGGTCGGATTGTGCGGCTTCAAATAGGTTTCGCGCAGATAATGAATGACATCATATTTTTGCGAGGGGACCATCCAGGTCTGAGCGGCCATCAGTCCGAACCCACGCGTCAACGTCTGATACATGGCCCATGGCTCGCTCCCATGCTTGAATTTTCCTTCCGCAAATCGTAACGAGGTGGGGAGCGACCCAGGCTGCTCGCGCGTCCCATGACAGTTCATGCAGACACGACGATAGATCGCTTCGCCCCGCTTCAACGAATCGTCATTCCAATCTCGGATCAACCCCGCATGATCCAGATTGGCCTCATATTCCGGCAACGTATACGTCAGCAGAGCAGGGGAGGGTTGCAGCCCCTGCGCTCGAGCCACCCCCCCATCCCGAATTTCCATCAGATAACGGATCAGGTCGAGAAATTGCTGACGACTGGTCAATTGGTTGACCTGAGCCGCTGGCATGATCGACAGCACATTCATTTTGACTTCGTCAATCTCGGCGAGCGATATCTTTACCTGTTCTCCGCTGCGGGCCAGATCGCGAATGGTGATCTGATCGGCAGTTCGTTCGACGAGAATTCCCGAGCGCGTTGTTCCGTCATTCCGTAGCAGTGTCACCGATTCGAAACCTTTTCGAATCACCTTGGAAGGGAGCAGCACCGACTCCATCAAATGCTCATCCGTCACCTCTTTGCCCAATTTTGCGAGGTCGGGCCCGAGTGCCGACGGGATGTCGTTACCGACGGAATGGCATTTCGAGCAGGCCATGTGAGGTTGAAAAAACAGGATCGCCCCCCGCGTGGCGTCCCCCTCGGTCCTTGCCAGCGTGATCAGGTCTCGCGGTGCCTGTTGAAGCAACGATTCCTCCAGCGACTGTGCCGATAGCCGTGAATCGGTCCCCAGACCGAGCACCCCGCAGAGAGCCAGAACGAGAACACAAGATTGCAGCGGAGGAATACAGCGAATGAGCAGCGCACGGCCAAGGAAGCAGATCGCTGGAAAACGAAAAGAGCGGAATGTCATGGTGTTTCTTCTCAGCAGATTTTGGTGTGGAAAATTTCTCCACACGGTTTTTCATGAGGAACCCTGATCAAGGAATAACGTAACGGGCGCGAATTGTCATGCCAAGACTCGCGTACCGGTTTATCTGAACCATCGCAGACAACAGAATTTTTCCGGCGTCAATCAGATGTCAAGTCGTCAAGAGTCACGCATCGGGATTGAAATTTTCGGGACGCGACGGAGTGATTTTGTGGATGCCGCAAACGATGGTGTTCTGTTGTTTGACCCGTAGCCAGCAGCGCAGTGGAATCGGCTTCCAGCCGATTTCTGACCCAATTCTTCAACTCGCGTACAATACGCCGCACCTAACGGCGCAGTGGAATCGGCTTCCAGCCGATTTCTGACCCAATTCTTCAACTCGCGTACAATACACCGCACCCAACGGCGCAGTGGAATCGGCTTCCAGCCGATTTCTGCCCCAATTCTTCAACTCGCGTACAATACGCCGCACCTAACGGCGCAGTGGAATCGGCTTCCAGCCGATTTCTGCGAATGTCTCGGGGCCAGGGATCCTCGACAGGCCCTCATCGACTCGCTTTGATTTCCACCAAATCGAGACGGCAAATCAAACTTTCCAAAAGACGTTCCTGATCGCACTTGCTCATTTGAAAAATTACTTCGGAAATTGCAGAAAATGACCTAGGGGACACTCAAATAATTTTGGTTTGCCGAGTAATTAAGGCTAATGACCGCGGAGCGAGAGGGGCAAAAGCATCTCAAGGGGCAAGAAATCACACGATTTTCGAGAAAATAACGTAGGGGAAGAAAATGACCTAGGGGACACTAGAATAATTGGGCCATTGCAACCGGATTGTTTCGAGTTTACGCGGGTCATTCCGGATGGAATTGAGCTCAACTTCATTCGGTTCTGCTGGATCCCCCGCCGTGGATCCGGGAGGAACGGGGACAGGCACCGCGGACGGAGCCTCGGAGAAAAGGGGACAGGCATCGCGGACGGAGCCAGTCCCCTTTTCTCCGAGGCCCTGGCCAATCGCTGTCACTGATTTTCAATCATGACTTTGCGATGATGGTAATTCTTGCCACTCACAGGGTCGTCACCCAGCAGATCACAGCGACGAACCACACAAGTCATCACGTGGCCAACCGCAACCTCATCAGGGGTAAATACTTCCGCTCAAGCCATCCTTGCCATCATTCCGCTCCAAATCAAAACCGGTCCAAACCTGTGATCGGGACAATTTGAGCAAAATCGCAACGCATTTTCAAGCCAGCACAGTGTCCCTACGGTTTTCCCTTCCTTCCACTCATGCCATCCTTGCCATCATTCCGCTCCAAATCTGTGATCCGGACAACTTAAGCAAAATCGCAACGCATTTTCAAGCCAGCGCAGTGTCCCTACGGTTTTCCCTCAGAATCCGCCCGATCCGCTGTTCGGGTTGACCCCCTTGTTCGGCACTTTCGGAAGTCCACTGTGCGTCAGCATGTCGAAGACCAAGTTGCATACGGCCCGCGGAGCGTTCGCCCGAATCTGCTCCTCAATCAACTTCTCAGTGTTTGGAAGCGAGATTCCCTTGCGATGATGATAGTGGTTGTATCCGACCTCCCACGCATCGTAGCGATCCGCAGTTGGTGTATCATCGTTACTGACTCCGCGCATCGAGCCAGAAAAGAGCTGGGTCGCCATCAGCTCCATGGCTGCCGTGTATCGCGCTTGGTTTTCGCCATACACGTCGATCCCTTGATGCCAAGCAATTTCGGCGGCATGGAGCGCCGAACCAAGTCCAAACTGCGCGTGGTGACCGTTGTCGCGGCACGTTTCCTGCGTCAGTCCGTCGACCCACCGTTTCGGATTCGACCAAAACGCCTGTGAATCGTCCCCGTCACCCGCAATGGGCGCAGGACGTGGGCCGTCGGATCGTAGGTAGAAGTATGCACGATTTCGGATCTTCAAACGATCGAGCGCCATACGGAATTCGTCCTCATCTTCGTTAAAGACTGCAATCGCCATCAACGCGTTGATTTGTGTCAAATCAACATTCCCGTTCCAGGTGCTTGCGGTTCTTAACTGTGAATAAAACGCCCTCCTTAACATGGTTTGAAAGCTCTCGATGTTGCGAGCCGACCAATCGGGATGTCCCCGCATAATCTCCGCTGCAGAGGCAAAGACCGATCCAATCCAACCCGCTTGCAATCGATC
>JBIKZJ010000411.1:0-5793 GCA_044354755.1 Schlesneria sp.
AGTCACTTTCTCGAGCAGGACACCTGACGAAGAATAAAACCGCCCTGCCTCCATGGCAAGAATCAGTGCGGCGGGATCGAGCTGTTCTGCCAAAACCATCACCCACCCCCGACCCGGTTCGCTGGCTCGGGAGGGAATCGCGTGATACGAATGCCCATCGTCCGTCGCCAGACCATACAGCAGTGGCAGATCGAGTTCTGTCAGTCGCTTGGAGTTGACGATATCCCAAATCCGTTCGGTCGAGGCATGAGTTTCGTTCCCCGGATTGTTAACCCCTGGATGCCCATTATAGACTTCGAAAAAATTCTCGCCCCGGATTGGAGCCAGATCTTCGGCGGTGATCCCCCAGCCAAAATTGGGATGATTCAAGTGAATCATCATCGCCTGGCGTGTCCGCTCACGTTGTGCCCATAACGCATTCACGTTGTTCTGGATCGCCTCGGTGACACTCGTCCCGCCGAGTGGTGGAATCGTTTCGAGCAAATTATTGACATTCAGATGGATCGGTAATTTATTGAACGAATCACTGATTTCCTCACCCTGAATCAACAAAAACTTGTTCGGCTCGTTGAACCTGGCAAAGACTTCGTCGAATCGTTTCAGCCGAATTTCCTGTTTGTTGTCAGTGGTTCGCTCGTCGACCCACCCCTGCGGAAATTGAGCCTTCAATTTGTCATAGGCTTTCCGTCCCCCGCGGGCCTTGTCGATCTCGACCCAGCGATCTTTGTTCGCCAGCAGATTGTGATCCGTGAACCCCAGAAAATCGTATCCATGTTCGCGATACCACAAGGCGATCATTTCCAGATAATCATCCCCGTCGCTCCAGAGCGAGTGAGTATGCAGATTGCCCCGATACCAACGCAGAGTCCCGGTTTGTTGTAAATTCTCGGCGATGACGCTGGGGCTAGTGACGGGTCGTGACAGGCCAATTGTTGCTGCCATCACGGCGGCAACAGCCAATCCTGTCCCCAGCGAGCGAACTCGGGCATTGACCTGCATGAACTTCTCCTACCTGGAAAATTTAACCCGCGAAAATTTAACCCCGTTTGGGTCGGTACGAATGCGTGGCCTGACCGTACACACTTTCTGCGGCTTCCATGATGGTCTCGCTGAGGGTCGGGTGGGCATGGATCGTTTCCGCCAAATCCCGCGCGACCGCAGCGGTTTCCACTGCCAGCGTTGCTTCCGCGATCATTTCACCCGCACCGACACCGACAATCCCCACACCGAGAATACGTTCGGTTTTGGGGTCGACAATCAGTTTCGTCAGACCTTCACTTCTGGCCAGCGTAATGGCGCGACCGGATGCCGCCCAGGAAAACTTTACCACTTTCACTTCCCGATTCTGAGCGATTGCTTCGGGTTCTGTCAGGCCACACCAGGCAATTTCGGGGTCAGTGAAAACGACTGCGGGAATCGCGATATTGTCAAATTCTGCCGGACCACCCAATATCACCTCGACCGCAACTTTGGCCTCACGAGTCGCTTTGTGTGCCAGCATCGGTTCACCGGCGACATCTCCAATCGCGTACAAATGATTGATGTTGGTCTTCAGCTGGCGATCCACCTTGATGAATCCTTTTTCATCCACCGCCACGCCGGTCGCTTCGAGGCCGAAGCCCTTGCTGTTGGGACGGCGTCCGATCGAGATCAAGACTCGGTCAAAGGTCTGCTGCGGCGCAACACCTTCGCCCGTCAACTTGGCGGTAATTCCCCCCTTGGCAGCACTCAGGCTTTCCACCTTCGTATTGAGGTGAATCGCGGCAAACTGAGTTTCCAGCCGTTTTTGCAGCGGCCGAACCAAGTCTCGATCCGCCCCTGGCAGCAGTTCTTTCGTCCATTCGACCATGGTCACTTTGGATCCCAGTGCCGCATAAAACGAACCCATTTCCAGTCCGATGTATCCGCCACCCACGACCAGCAGCGAACCCGGAATGTCTGCCAGTTCCAGGGCTCCGGTCGAGTCCATCACGCGGGGGTCATCCAGCTGGAACGCCGGGGGGATCGTCGGAGAAGAACCCGTCGCGATGATCGCTTTTTCAAACTTCAGCGTATCGGTCTTGCCGTCGGGATACTTCAGTTCGATCGTATTCGCATCGAGAAATGTCCCGCGGGCACCGATCAGCTTCACCCCTCGCAGGCGACATAATTCTGCCACCCCACCGGCAAGCTTGCCAACAACCGCTGTGTTTTTCCATTCCCGCAACTTGGCCAGATCAATCTTGGGTGGCGTAAACGTGACCCCGATCGCCGAGGACTCGTGCGATTCATTGATGAGCTTCGCCACATGCAGCAAGGCTTTCGAGGGAATACAGCCGCGGTTCAGACAAACGCCACCGGGACGAGCCCCCTCATCGACCAGGGTCACCTGCATTCCATGATCAGCCGCTTCGAATGCTGCGGGATAACCACCAGGTCCACCACCAAGCACAAGCAATTGAGTCTGCAATTCCGCCATGTTTTTGATTCGATCTCGAGGTCTATTGGGGGGACAAGAGAATAAAAAATCGCTCGCTGACGTTCCTGAGTGCCCGTTCACCCGTTGGGTAAGCACTCGTTCCACATCGTTCCGACTCTTTTTACTCTAATGAATTTCCTTTGGCGAGGCACGCGAGTCACCCTGGCTTTGGTTTCGGACAATCTCAAATCGCGGCATCGATACCATTTTTGCCGGGAAACGGCGAAAAAACCACATTCCATCGCCGCAATTTCACAATTCCGGATCAAGACACGTCGGCTCTGTTCAAATTCTCGTGATAAGTTGGGATTGCCCGGCTTTCAAATTGACGCCCGTCCTTGCCGATCCGTATGATGCCCATCGGAATCAACTGATGTTACCTCTGCCTGATACCCTCCCGCCCGATGATACTCCCTGGAGTTGAGCTGTATGCTGGTTTCTCGCTTCACACAGATGTTACCGCTGCTCCTCTTGATCACCTTCACCAGTTTGACCGCTGTGGAAGCTCAAGAGCCTGCGATCAATGGGACCGTTCCGGCCGCCGTGGCACCGGGAACGTCGCTCCCGTTACAGATCAATGGGGGAAACCTGTCTCCTGCCAAAAAACTTTGGCTGAGCTTTCCCCATGAAAATGTGCTGGCCGAGGGAATCGAGAAAAACGGCGAAAACCCCGCACAAGTCACCTACCGCGTGACGGTTCCACCCAATACCCCTTGCGGGATTCACGCGATGCGAATCGTCACCGATAAGGGAGTCTCGCCACTCCGCTTCCTGATGGTGGATGACCTCCCCTCGATCGCCTCGATTGGCTCGAACGTGCAGCGTGCTTCCGCCCAAGTGGTCTCGATTCCGACCGCGATTGATGGTGCGGTTGCTGGCCTGAGCTGGCAGTATTTCAAGTTTCCCGTGCAGGCAGGCCAGAAATTATCGTTCGAAGTGCTGGCACGACGCATCGGATCGTCACTCGACCCGATCATCCGCGTGCTCGATCTCAAAGGACGGGAACTGGCTTACAATGATGATTCACCCGGCTTAAGCGGCGATTCTGCAGTTGTTCACACCTTCAAAGAGGCGGGTGAATACCTGATTGAATTGCGAGACATCAAGTACGGAGCCGGGGCTTACCGGCTGAGAATTGGCGATTTTCCCATTGCCACCGTTGCCTATCCCCTGGCAGTCCAACGTGGCACCACCGCCAATGTGACGCTGGCCGGGTTTGGTGTCGAGGGATTGGTCCCCGCTGCCGTGACGATTCCTGCGGATGCAAAGGCCGGATGGCAGAATGTCAGCGTCAAACGGCCCGGTGGGTACAGCGGATTCAGTACGGTCGAAGTGGTTTCCTCACCTCAGGCGTTAGAGGCCGAGCCGAACAATGCGGCCAACCAGGCGAATCGAGTCGAATTAGGTCACGATATCAACGGCCGACTGGAAACCCCCGGTGACGTGGATCGATTTATTTTTGCTGCCAAAAAGGGGCAAACCGCCACCTACTTCGGTATCACTCGCCAACAGGGTTCCCCCACCGACCTGAATTTCAAGATCCTCAATCAGGATGGTGGCCAGCTGGCTGCTGCCGAAGACAGCGGGACCAACGAGGGATCGTTAGCCTACCAATTCCCCGCCGATGGGGATTATGTGCTCTTCGTTGAAGACCTGAATCAGCGGGGGGGAAGCGAGCATGCCTATCGGATTGCCGTGACCCTGGCGCCTCCTCAGTTTTCACTCGCCGCCTCCCTGGACACGTTTAACATCCCTGCGGGTGGCTCAGTGATCGCCACGGTCACCACCGCTCGTACCGGGTATGCCGGACCGATTGAATTGAGTGCCTTAAATTTGCCTGCCGGTGTCACCTGCAGCAAATCGGTGATTGGGGTCGGTCGCAACGATGCGGTGCTGACGCTGCAGGCGGCTCCTGAGTTCGCCCCTGGTGAGCTTTATCAAATTGCCATCGTCGGAACCGCAAGGATTGGTGAGGCGGATGTCGTTGTCCCTGCCGAGATGGGTGGAGTCCTCAAGGCCCGGAATAATGCGATGCGCTGGACGCCAAGTTCCTTGCACAAATTCATCGCGGCCTCGGCCTCGCCAGCCCCCGGCTACACATGGCGGGTTGAACCGAGTGTCGTGGTGTTCGGTAAAGATCTCTCGGCCAAGGCCAAGTTGATCGTGACCCGTGCCGCAGGGTTTGACGAAGGTGTTGTCGTCGCGGTGACACCACCTCAAAATGGACTTCCTGCGGGAGTCACCGTTGCTGTGAAAAACATCGACAAAGGGCAGACCGAAGCGGAAATTGTGATCTCGGCGAATAATGCGGCTCCGCTGGGTGAGTTCACCGCCGGTCTAACGGGGACGCTGAAACAAGGTGACAAAACGGTCGTACAGGGGATGGCAATTCGCCTCAATCTGGCGGCTCCGATGACCATCAAGCTCGATCCCGCTGGCGGCAAAATCGCCAAGGGGGGTGAACTGTTGCTGAAGGCGATTGTGGAACGGAACCCGGCCTTCGCAGGACCCGTAACAGTGACGCTGCAAAACCTCCCCGCAGGGATTACCGCAGCCGCCGCGACGATCGCTGCAGACCAGACAAGTATCGACATCAAACTGACCGCCGCCGCCGACGCGGCTGCGGCCAATGTGAATAATTTGACCGTCAAAGCAGAAGCCATGGCAGGTGCTGCCAAACTGGAAGTGGCATCGGCGGCGGTCGGATTGATTGTAGAATGACAGGAAATATGCTCTGCTTTCCAGAGAGAGGGTGAAGATGACGTCGCGGTTTGCATGGGGTTTCAGGATTCTCACCGAGTCTTAAAGCCGTTTAAAAAACCTCGACGGAAAATCTGAGCTATCGTTTCAACGTAGAAAAGTACTATCGTTTGCGAATCTGAAATTCGTTTGATCGACGTGGACGGAGACGAGGGTCATGACCATGAACACTGTTGCCCGATTATTGATGCTCAGCGTCATCGCTTTGCTGCCGAGTTTTTGCCTGGCGGAAACGCCGATCGAAGTCGGGCAGCCGACATCGATCGTGATGGAACCGGCCAAATTTGAATTGACGGGAAAACGTTCTCGCCAGCAATTGCTGGTCTCGGGAGTCTACGCCGCTGACGATCTGCGTGATCTGACTCCCGCCGCGACCTTTGTCTCATCGAATCCCGCGATCGTGAAGATCGAGGGAGCCGTGGCGATCCCCGTCGGTAACGGCGAGGCAACTGTGACCGCCACAGTAGGGGGTCAAACCTTTTCCGTTCCCGTCGTGGTCAAGAATCACGAGGCCCCCTCGCCGGTCAGTTTCAAAAATGAAACCCAGATGGCCCTGACCAAAGCGGGCTGTAACA
>JBIKZJ010000061.1:0-19135 GCA_044354755.1 Schlesneria sp.
GCGGCAAGAAGGACGCCTGCCAGAAAGCCGACGAATCGGAAATCCTGCGGAGTATACGCGTCCTTTGCGAGGACTTCATCGCGACATTGGGGACACAACTGTCCCGATTGAAGCGGATCGAATTCGATTTGGCAGAGAGGGCAGGCTGACATGATATCCCTGTAAAATGACTTGAATCACATCGTTTCGGATAAGGACTTCACGCACTCTTGTACAATCTCATTCATGTCGAGATTTTCGGCCTGACCATCGTAATTGAGCAGCATTCGATGGCCGAGGACCTCACAGGCAAAATGTCGAATGTCTTCAAAGGCGACATGAACCCGTCCTTCGGCCAACGCGCGAACTCGTGCAGCACGGATTAATGCTTGGGCCGCTCGGGGACTCGCCCCCCACTTGATAAATTGACGAACCCGAGGGGTCGCAAATTCACTGATGGGGTGCGTTGCGAGGACTAGCCGGACGGCATAATCACGCAAGACATCGGTGACCACCACTTTTTCCAAGATGGATCTGAGCGACATGATTCGCTCCGAGTCCAGCAGTTTGGGGATCTCGACAGGAGTTTTGAGAATCGTTCGGCTGACAACTTCATTCAATTCCTCCCGGTTTAAAAACGGGACAACCACCTTGAACATAAACCGGTCGAGCTGCGCTTCAGGCAGAGGATAGGTTCCCTCTTGTTCGATCGGGTTCTGGGTGGCGAGTACGAAGAAAGGTTCTTTCAATTGAAAGACGTTTCCGCCGGTCGTCACCGAATGTTCTTGCATTGTTTCGAGTAATGCGGACTGGGTCTTGGGGGATGCCCGATTGATTTCGTCCGCGAGGAGCAGTTGCGTGAAGATCGGTCCTTTGCGAAATTCAAACCGATACTGCCCGTTCTCGTCACTCATCATGACATTGGTACCGACGATGTCTGCGGGCATCAGGTCGGGGGTGAACTGGATGCGTCGAAAATCGAGATCCAGCACGCGGGAAAGGGCTTTGACCAGCTCGGTTTTCCCCAAACCGGGTACCCCTTCCAGCAGCACATTTCCACCACACATAATGGCGGTCAGTGCTGCTTCGACCGTACGCGTCTGTCCGACGATGACTCGACCAATCGCCGCTCGAGCCTCGGCAAATTGATGCTGAAAATGCGACGCTTCCGCTTCCAGGGAGGCCAGTCCAGTGACTTCAACAGCACTCATCTGAGGAACTTTCTTTTGAAAACAGGCGGTTTCGTTTACGGCGTTTAATCGGAAATACAATTCCGTCGGAAATGCGATACTAGTTGTCTTCGTCACGTTTACGCTTGAGCGCCAGCAGGCGTTCTGTCGTCGATATCGGTTTATCGCCGGATCCTTCGGGCGGAGACTCGACGGGGGGTTGGCGAACGACATTCGGTGAGGTGTTCGCCGTGGTTGAAGGACGATTCGATGGCGAACTTGACATTGAGCGGGGAAGTGGTTGTTCCGCTCGACGCGCCTGCATCGCCGCAGATGCCGTTTGTTTTGCTTGCAATAACGCCCCCATCGTGGCGGTGGTCGTTGCCCGTCGCCCCAGTCCGAGCGCGGCCTTCATGGCCGCAAAATCAATTTGAATTCGCCGCAGAGCCACATCCAGCGGGAGGAGAATGGCCAACGCGATCAAAAACCAGTCAAAAATCGGTTTTGAGCTCCGTTTAGGGGCTCGGCCATGTTGATAGACATCATCCTTGACGGGATCACCTGTCAGGACACGGCCCCCTGTTCGATCGGCGACATCTTGTAACGTCTGACGATTGGAACGGAACCGCAGGTACTCGGGTGAATAGGGCACAATCAATCCGCCGAACGCGAGGTCTCTCCGCTCACCTCCCGATTCTCCCACCCCCGCTTTACCAGCCCCCGCCACCGTGCCGACTCCCTGTGCGATCGCGTGATAGCGGCCATGCCCCCAAAGCGGAACCGTTGCCTGATAGCGTCGAGCAGCGACCTGCTTTAACTGGATGTTTTCCGACTTCTGATTGGGGCCGGCGAGTTTCGCAGTCAGCTCCAAAAACCCTTCATCCGGGTGAAAGTCTTCGACGACAATCACCGCATCGCCACCCGAGGTATGCGTCGACATCCGCAGATGGCCGTCTTTCTTGACGCGACTGACTTCCGTTAACAGCTGTTTAATAAACGGCTGGAATCGATTCCACTGCTGCCAGTATTCACCCCAGTTAGAACTGAAATCCGACGTGAATGCGGCCGTCTTGCCCAGTCCGTGCTGCCAGACGGAAAGAACCGGATCTTGCGAATCGGGGTCTTCCTCATCAGGTGGCGCGGTCAGGATCGTCATGGCGGGATGCCCCTTGGCTGTCGTGATGACGTAGCCCTTGAGTTCTGGCAGGCCCTCGATCCCTTTTAAGACGGGGGAAGGAAAGGCGATTTCCGGCGTAAACACTTTATTTTGTAGCATGCTCCGTTTCAGCGTTTTTGATTCTTTAATGAAGATGGCCGGAAGCTGTTCGGGGTTTTCGGGGAAGTAGTATCTTCCCCCTGTGACTTCGGCGACTCCTTGCATTTTCGAGATTTCCAGTCCTCCATGTGGGAAGACCGCCACCATCGAAACGCTGATTTTTGCGTCGATGAATTCCTTAATCAGGGTGGGTGTTGGCGGTTGCGGGTCACCATCCGAAAGAATAATCATGTGCCGCGTCGCCGCGTTACTCTTCATTAAGCCCTTCAGACCCAATTGCATCGTATTCTGAAAGCTGGGCATGTCACCAATGCTCGCTCCATTGATAATGGGGACCAGCGACTCGTACTCACCCGCGGGCGTCAGTTCAAATAACCACCTCTCACCCACTTCCGTATAAGCTAATACGCCCACTTCATCCTGGGCACCAAGGACTTTGATGGCCTGTTTGGTGATTCGCTTGCCCCAGGTATTTCCTTCCGGAAATTCACACGAGTGCAAAATGATCGCCAGTGCCCCTTTTGGCAGAACCTTCTTTTGCGAAACATCCATGGAAACCGGAAGAATTTCTTCAATCACGGTGCGGTGATAACCACCTGGCCCGAAGCTATTCGACCCGCCGACCATCAGGAATCCGACGCCCAAATTATAAACAGCATCCCGCACCGCCTGCAGTTGTTGAACGTCGAATTCATCATGGGGAACATTCGCGAAGACAATGCAATCATAGGGCATCAATGAGGTTGCGTCGCGCGGAAGATCGGCTCCGTCGATACGCTCGACAACCCGATCGCCAGCCTGAATTCCCCTCTGGAGAAGTTCCCAGTCACGACGATCTCCCGAGCCATCTGTCACCAATAAGACTTTTCCTTCTCCTTCGACAAAGATGTAATTCAGTACGGTATTATTTTGTGACAGGCTATCTTGTACCTTAGGAACTTCAATGCTCGCCGTATATTCATAGTATCCTGTAGACCTGAGAGTGATCGGTACCGTGTAGCGATTTGTTCCTGCTTTGTAATCAATCTCTTGTTCGGCAACGACGATCCCGTTTTCCCGCAGAACGAGCTTTCCTTTCCCTTCGCTGAGCGACTTCACCAGCATTCCTGCTTCGTAGGTCTCGCCGAGTTTGACGGCTTGAGGGAGATCAAGTCGTTCGAGCCAGACTTCGTTTCGATACGAGTAATCAATCGGCAGGACATCCACCGTGACCCCACGCCCCTTTAAGTCATCCAGGATGCGAGACAGGTTCCCCTCGGTTTGAACTCCATCGCTGATCAGGACCACTTTTCCCTGACTATCTTCTGGTAGCAGTGCACCGGCGTACGATAAGGTCTGCTCGATATTTGTGGCCCCACGGTCGACCTGCGAGTTAAACGCCTCGAACGGAAAGCTCATGCTGGGAGAGAGCTCGCAGGCAGGAGTCTTGCCAAAAATGATCAGCCCCGCCTGATCGGACTTTCCTTTGGGGCGATGTTTTTGCGCGGTGTCGACGATGTATTTCAGTGCTTCGTCCGAATTGTAAATCGAGTCACTCACATCCAGGGCAAAGACCACCGACATCACATCCCGAGATCGGACCGCACGGGGTTCGGCCAGCACCATCACCAGCAACCCGAGCAGACAAAGTCGCATGAGCAACGCAAGTTGACTGCGACTTTTCGGCAATCCTGCGTAGCCCGCCAGATGCATCCACCAGATCCAGGGGGCAAACACGATCAAACCGAGCATCAGCGGGCGGGAAAACATCAGGTGATGCGCGCTTTCCAGCCACGCACACGCTCCGCAAAAAACCGCCAGAAAAGCGACCAATGGCCAAAAATCCTGCCAGCGAAATTCCCGTCGCAGACACGGAAAGAAGCTTGTGAGGATGCGACGCAGTTGTTTGGTCATCTTCAAAGCTCCAACTCCACGATTCGTCGATTCCCGGTATCGCACACATATAATCGACCACGGCGATCGAAGGCCAAACCCCACGGAGTCGAGAACTGAGCCACCGTTTGTCCTGGCCCTGAATGGCCATAGCGTCCCAGTAACCGCCCCGTGCGACTGAACTTCGACACCCGTCCTGCACCATATTCCACCACGAATAAGTTCCCGTGCTGGTCGACGGTGATGTCATACGGATAATGAACTTCAGCTATTCTGTCTGACTCTCCCAGAATTGCAACCAGCTTTCCCTCTTCGGTAAAAACCTGGATCCGATTGTTGAACGCATCGACAACGTACAAACGATGGTCATACCAGACTATTCCGCTTGGGCGCTGGAAGAATCCTGGTTCGATCCCCGGTCCGCCGAATTGCAACAAAAAGGTTCCGTCGGGGCGAAACTTCTGCACCCGATCATTCTGACCATACTCACAAATATACAGATTTTCATCCGGATCCTGGGTAATCGCCACCGGATAGACGAAGTCACCCGGTGCACTTCCCCGCTGTCCAAACATCCCGGTCACTGCCCCGTCGTGGTCGAAGAAAATGATGCGATGATAGTGGGTGTCTGCGACGACGATCCGCCCATCCTTCAGCACACAGATCCCCTCGGCTCGACCAACCGAGTATTCAGGCATCCACCAGGATTTTTGCAAATCGCCATTCTCGTTGAAGACGAGCACTCGACCCACATTATCGAGCACCAGATACTCGTCGTTCGGGGAAACAGTCATTCCGCGCGGTGCCGGGACTCGGGATCCCTCGGGAGGCATCGACCAGGTGGACTCGTGAAGGACGGCGAGTGGCCGCGAAGACTCACTGAAACATCCGCTCAACCCCAGCATCAGCAGCAGCATTAACAACACCTTGAGCACCACCCGCTCACCGCGCGCAACGATTGTGGCCTGTGAGGGGCGATAGACGAATGGCTGCACCGCACCTGACCGCTCATCACGCAAAGTCACCTCGGTCGAGGCGCCCGCGAATAAGATTTCGTCGACAATCAGCGGACTCTTGGCTGACGGTGCCACGATGAGCTGCTCGGGCCGAATGCACGTATGGTGATCGGAATCGGTTTTTTTTTCCTGGATCACCGCAACATCCTCTGCAAACCAGGACTTCGCCTCATCACCAGAAATCCAGTTACAGGGCCCCAATAATTCCGCCAGTTCGCGCGAGGCAGGGCGTTGATACAGGGACGAAACCGTGCCGGAATAGGCCACTCGTCCTCCCGATAAACAAATCACCTCGCTTGCCTCACGCAAAACCACCTCGGGCGAATGGGTCGCAAACACCAACGACACACTTTGGGTTTTCAAATGTTCGCGAATCGCTTTCCAATATCGACCGCTCCGTGCCGTATCGACGTGAGCCAGCGGTTCATCCATCACAAGAATACGAGCATCCGAAGCGAGCGCACGAGCGACATTCAGTCGCGACCGCTCGCCCAGCGAAAGCGATCCCGGCTTGGCATCAGCCAGTTCCTGCAGATCAAACATCGCCAGCAATTCTTCGGCCACGGACGTTTGTTCCTGATGAGGGATCCCCATGACCGATGTCAGGTGTTCGCGAACGGACAAATGGAGCCAAAGTCCTTGTTGAGGGGGAGCCCAAAATCGAGACAACCGTTCCGGAGAGGCCGGTTGATGGAAAACAATCCTTCCCGCAGCGGGCCTTTCGAACTCGACCAGCAGATTCAAGAGGGACGTTTTCCCGACCCCGGATTCCCCTAATACCGCGGTGGTTCCCGCAGAAATCGTCAACGAAATCTCATTCAGTCGTGGTGAACGACGACCCCAAAGCGATACGGCTTCGAGCGACCACAGCACGTTGAACCCTGATTCCAAAGGAGAGAGACTAAAAAAGACGGAATGACATGAGGATAACCTTTCATGGCGAGGAATTCCAATTATTCCCCGCCGTCCGGTAAAAAGCGGGTAACGCGTTGACGCAGAGATGTCCGGATGCTGAACTCTCAGCGGCGCAGGACTCGCCTGATCAGTACCACCAACAAGCCCCCCAGTACGGGGATTCCAAAAAACAAAAAAGCCTCGGCCGAAAGGGCTGACGAACGCCCGAAATGCATGAAGTTGTACAGGCGGACAAGTCCCGACGGCATTGCCGAAGGGGCCAACAGATACGCTATGGAAAGATCTAAATAGGCCCAGTAACAAAGCAGTCCCATTCCCATCAACTGAGGCTGGTCCCGAAGTCGGAACAGCAGATCCGAGGCTTGACGGGAATTCCGCGACGATTTCGGCTGTGGAAGGTTTGCACCTGAAGCAGTCTGTGGTGTTTCACGGATGAGCATCTCTGCAAGATAAAGCGATTCCGTTGACCGGGTGGTATCAAGCCAAAGCTGGACCAATACCGCTCGCGGCAACAACCAGATCATCAGTGCCAGCACCCACGGAGCGGGTGTATCATACAACCAGCGCAGCCCCGCCTGTTGAAAGAGGGCCACGACCCCCATGCTCAGCAGCAGCGAACCCGACAAACCGGGAATGAGCCACAACTGCCAACATCGGCGAAGAGCGGGGCGTCCCTCCGTTGACCTCTGCACAAAACCGGTCAGTGACCACGCGGCGAGACCCGCACAAAGACTGACGACAGTTGCAATGAAAATTTCCTGCAACAGCCCTGACAATGACATCGGTTGTCTGAGCATCATTTTCAAGCCGCTTGGCAGATTCCACGCCAGGAAACTGAGCGGAACAGCACACCCGCCAATAAACGCGAGGCTGAGATAGAGCCCGGCAAACGCCTGTTCCAGAATCGACAACTTCCGGGATTCGGTTGGATCGGAAGTCGTGTGGACATCGTGTGCCTGAACGGCCCAGGAGACCACGCACCACAGCAACGGCCACTGCATCAGCATTGGCCACAGCGACTGCCTGAGCGTCTCGCCCCGATCGAGCCCGACTCGTTGAGCGGCGATAAACCAGTCAGTCCAGCTCGCTGTCTGCAACAGTGCTGCCAGTTCAAATTCCTGGAATGAAACCAGCCCCATGAGCACGAGCGCAGGGAGCTCACGCCGAATTCCCCCATGCCACAGACACAAATAAAAATGGTATCGTTCCCGCATCGAACCCGGATTGGCCTTGAGCAATAACCGGCGGCAGTGGATCGCTGCGCCACTGATCAGTGATACAGGCGAGGCCATCAATGCCACAACCCCCACCGGTATCATGCGGATGAGCAAGAGTCCCCCACAGAGCGATTCGGCGAGAAGAGGCGAGGTGAGCGCACGTTGACGATAGGCATAGCCAACCAGCAACTCGGGAAACAAAAAGGGAGCCAGCAACAGACTGAACGCCAACGGACCGTGACGGTCTGAAACAGCGCGCAGCCATCGTTCTAATACTTGGCAAATCGGCCAGGCGATCAAACAGAGTAGAAACGACCGGGCTAACGTCCAGCAGCAAGCGGATGCGAGATTCATGGACAACTCCTCGAGAACCCGTCCGCAATCTGCCCCCTGATGCTCAGCAGGATGCCAGTCTTCCGTGAGAGTTGTGCAAGAATCGGGAAAGGGTTTGTTTTGGGTGCCATGAAATGAAGTCGCGTATACGGGTCAATACGATGTCGATGCGAGGGTGTCAGTCGATGATTCTGGAAAAAGGGTTCCGGTCCCAGGAACTGGAACTGGATGTGAACGAAAATCATTCTTCACTTCAGGTATTCGCTTTTCAGCCAGGAGAGGCATTCACGTCGCGCTGGTAATAATGGGCGTAGATCAATTCCGTCTTGAGACCATTCCACCAAGTTTCGCAAGTCTGTGGGTAATTCTGCAGGCTCAAAAGGACCCAGAGGAATCTGCCTTGATTTCGACTTGGCCAAAGCCATTTCTGTTTGCGGAGAGGCAAGAAAATCGACGAGTCGTTCGGCGGCCTTTCGGTGCCGGCTCCCCCGGATAATTCCTGCCGTATTCGGAATGCAGATCGTGACACCGACGGCGTTTCTCCCGACGGAAACAGGTTCCACCACTTTT
Source organism: Schlesneria sp. (assembly GCA_044354755.1). GTDB lineage: Bacteria > Planctomycetota > Planctomycetia > Planctomycetales > Planctomycetaceae > Schlesneria. The sequence goes on from JBIKZJ010000061.1 coordinate 8,348, forward strand.
GCTTCGGCGACGACACGCACAGGCAGCATCTCTACCGCCAAGCCATCGTCCAGGGCGACAAAAACGTCGTCGGTATCGGTCCAACCTGCCACACATGTTCCTTGAGCCACGATTTCCTTGACCGCAGCGTTTCCATCCACCTCGCGCAAACCCCGCAGCCGAAGATCTCGATGCCACTGCCGTAATCGATCCGCACCCCATACGTGCCATAAGACGGTGTAGTGCGTCAGTGTGGTTCCAAAAAGGGGTTTCGCCAGCGAGATTCGAGCGGGTTCCAATAAAAACAGGGTGTTCAACGTTTCTTCTGTGGCCGCAGCCTGTTGCGTGTTCACAATGGCAACTCGCAATCGAGCCGCAAATCCCACCCAATACCCGTTTTCGTCACGATACCGTTCAGGGATTCGTTGCCAGCCAGAACCTTGATGCGGTTCCAGTAACCCCTGCTGTTGTAACTCAACCATCCCCAACAGTTCATTATTCCAGAAGACATCGCAGCGAGGCGATGCTCGCTCTTGAACGATCAGGTTGATCAGCCCCAGCGACTTGGTCGCCTCGGTATCGTAGCGAATCTGAAGCCGAATCCCCGTTTCTCGCGAGAATTCGGCCAGAATCTGCTCAGCAAACATGCGATCCTGCGCGCAATACACGACGAGGGTCGACGCCTCGCCATCCGTTCCAGGCAGCATCGCAAACCAGAATCCGACCAGCAGTAATGCGGCAACGACAGGAATTAAAGCGATCGACTGAGCTCTCTGAGGTGTGGTCATGATGATTCCAATGCTGATTCAATGCGCATTCCAATTCCTCTAACGTATGAAGTCGGACGACCAGCAAGCAACCGACCGTCACGGGCATCATCGGTGATGATCCCCGTCGCTGAAGACAGATCCATGGCCTGAGATTGAATTCTTGGCAATCCTCCGTCAGGATACTGTTGCAAATGTAAGGATTGACTGCAACGACATGGATTTGTCCCGCGTTGATTTTCCTCGTTGACTGAAAACTGGAAAGAAATTCTGATTTCTGTTGTTTTTTAATGGGTTTTCAACGATCATCAGGTTTTTCTTGATGTTGTTCGATTATTCGTTCGTTGGAAAAAGATAATTGTAAATCGCCGAAAATTTTCTCGTTGAGCCTGAATGAGAAATTCCCTTTGAGGTCCACATGAGTCCGATTCGTCAACTTCCGGCCATCTTAACACTCTTTTTTTTAGCGATTGCGGTCTATCTCCCCGCAGTCCAGTTGGGATTTATCGATTTTCAGGATCCGGTTTACGTTTCTCAGAATGAACACGTCAAATCGGGGTTGAATCCAGGCAGCGTGACTTATGCATTCACCACGTTCGAGTCGGGCCATTGGATGCCGATCACCTGGCTGTCATTCATGCTTGATGCCACCTGTTTTGGCGTCAGTCCCATGGCCTTCCATGCAACAAATGTGTGTCTCCATGCCGTGAATGGGGTGTTGTTATTTCTTTGGCTCAATCAAATCTCGGGCGCGTTTTGGCGAAGTTTGGTGGTCGCGTTGCTCTTTGCCGTTCATCCATTGCACGTCGAGTCGGTCGCTTGGGTGAGTGAACGAAAAGATGTGTTAAGCATGCTCTTTTTTTTATTGACACTGATCGCCTACCAAAAGTATTGCCAAACACCAGGACGGTCGAAGTATCTGCTGATTTTTGTACCATTCATTTTGGGTTTGCTTTCGAGCGCGATGCTGGTGATGACACCGCTCGTGCTGTTGCTGCTGGATGAATGGCCCGGTTCTGATTGGGATAACGGGAAATTCAAAGCGTCGTCAAAGCGTCCGACTCGCCGGTGGAAATGGCGAATGTATGAAAAAATTCCCTTTGTTTTCCTGGCACTGATTGTGGGTGTCGTGACAATTCTCGCACAAGGGACTGGTGTCAAAACAACCTTGGCAACACTCGAAGAAATCCCGATTTGGGCGCGGGGCGGAAATGCGCTGAATGCCTACGCCTGGTATCTCATCAAGACCTTGGTCCCCACCGGATTGTGTGCGGTCTATTCGCATCCGATGCGGCACTTGGCTTGGCACGTTACTGCGGCATCGGCAATCTGCATCACATTGATTTCCGTATTGGTCATCTCTGTCATTGAGAGACGCCCTTCTGTGGCCTTTGGCTGGTGCTGGTTTCTGCTCACGTTGTTACCCGTTATCGGGATTCTCCAAGTGGGGGACCAGGCCTATGCAGATCGTTACAGCTATCTTCCACAGATTGGGCTACTGATTGGCATTGTCTGGCAAGCCGAACGCTGGCTGCGAAGGAAATCGTGGGGCCGGCTCGCGGGACAAAGCTTCGTAGCGATTGCCTTGATTGGGTTCAGTTTGGGGACCATTTTCCAAATTGGTTATTGGAAACAGACGGAAACCGTGTGGAACCGGGCCATTACGGCTTCCGGCGAAAATTGGAGTGCCCATCAACAACTGGGAGCCTTGTTACTGGATCAGCGGAAATTGACGGACGCGACGGAACATTTTCAAGCGGTGGCCAATTATAACCCCGATCGGCCGGAAGGCTGGGCGTATCTTGGTCAGATTCATCAGATGAAACTGGAATGGAAACTGGCCGCTGAGCAATATGAAAAAGCCCTGTTGATGGACGCTGCCCATGAGCTTTCTATGCACAATCTGCTGGTGGTATTAGACCAGCAAAACAACTTACCGCGCGGGCGTCCATTTCTTGAACGGTATACACGGCGCCGCCCCCTCGATGTAAAAATGTCTCTCGCATTAGGTCAGTTGCTGAAAAAAAGTAAAGATTTTAAAAAATCATTGGAAGAATATGAGCGTGCCGTGAAGTTGGCTCCTGATAATTCCGAATTGAGGACCAATATGGGGATCGTCCTGCTGGAATTAGACCGGATCACGGATGCTCAGACACAATTGGAAGAGGCTGTTCGGCTACAGCCAGACAGTGTCAGTGCCCGAATTAATCTGAGTGAGCTCTTGGTTCGATTGAAGAATTATGATGAAGCGATTATGCACTTGGAAGTCGTCCTACAAGTGAATTCCCAGGACCCTGATGCACGACTGTTGATGCGGCGAATTCCATCGATTGTCAAGCAGAATTAACTCCGTGAGGCCATTCATCGCTTAAAGATGAAACCGCGGCGGAATTTCGACGATCGGGCCATTCCGTCTCTGGGGATGGCCGCCAACCGTTGCGAATCATTTTTCGAAATCCGCCACCAACTCGGCCTCGGCTGCTGGTGTCGGAAGTTGTCCGCTCAACCGCTGAAAACGGGGCGCGTCGACGGCGGGATCGTCCCTCTCTTGCCCGGCGCGACCTGCCCACATCCCAGAGATTTGTTTGATGTCACAGGATGTCCTGGATTTGCAATTCTCGGAGAGATTAACATTCGGCTCGTGAATGGTTCCCGTCAACGGAACTCGCTATGGTACCATTTCAATCACATCGGGGAGATCCACCGCAATCGCAGCGCGGTACTCGGATTGCGATTCGAAGTACCGAAGCAGCGACTCGACTTCGGCGACGCGAGCGTCAAAGGTGGCTGTTTCCCGCAAGTTGAGCCGAAGAAAATCGCTGTCACCCTTCTCCAGCTTGATTGTCTCGAATCGTTGCATCTCTTCGTTGAGGCGAATCGCCTCGCGTGCTTGGATGATCGCCTGGAATGCCATGTCCAACGCAATTACAGCTGCCTGAACTTCGACCGAGATCTTATCAGACGCATATTGACGCTTCGCGTGCCACTGGGCGATCTTCCCTTCCACCGACGTGATTTTTCCTTTCGCTTTGCGTCTTTGCAAAGGGACCGAGAAAAGTAACCCAGCTTCTAACTGATAAGGGGTTTTGTCCCCTTTCTGTGTTGGCAATCCGACGTCTTTGCTGTTGAGCATTTGTCCATCGAGCGTAGGTTGCAGCAGATTCACGGCCTGCTGGTGATCAACGGCCAACTGTTGTCGCGTGATATCTAATGCCATGAGTTCCGGTCGACGCGCCTGCGCGAATAGGATGTCCTGCGGCAGAGCGTCGCGTGTGACGGGGAACGGTTCGGGGAATGCAACCGGCAGCAATTGGGGGCCAGGCACAAAGGGAGTGCCGCCGGGCATACGGAGATACAGGGACAGTTTGACGGCCGTCGTCTGCAGTTTCTGGAGCGTGGCGAGGCGTTTGACGCGTCGGCCGACAATCAATCGCTGATTATCCGTTAAATCCGCTTCCGCCCGATCCCCTTCTTCCACCTGACTGCGGAGCTGCTGATCACGGTCCTCAGCCAACTGCAGAAGTTGCTCGGCGTATCGAAAGTTTTGCCCCGCAGCGACCCATCCCCAATAGGCAATCGAACCGTCGCAGACAAATTCCAATAGCTGGCTACGAATTTCCGGTTCAACCAGTGATTGCCCGTATGCGGTTCGCCACACCTGCGCGCGGCGTTCGTCCACCGCACGATTCTGCCAGAGTGGAACAGACAACCCCAACTGGAACTCGCCGCCGCCGTTAGTTTGGCGGTTGCCGTACCAAGGCTCAAAATATCCCTGTCCAAGGCGATAGGCTCCAAACACATTGCCGCCGCTGTAGAGCGGTTGATCAAAGCCGACACCTTGGCGATAGGTCTGATAAAAGCCTCGAGGTTGATTGAGCGTATCCGCTTTCAGCTTGAGGTCAAATTCCCCTTGAGCCGAAACGTTGTCTCCCGCAGCGACATCGCGGCCGGCAATAGCGATCCGTAAGAGCGGATATGACTGATAGATCGCGTCAATCACCTGTTCCAACACAATCGGTTGATTCGGCCCGACGGGGGTTGAGTTTGGCCGTTCTTCGCCTTCGACCCGTTCTTCGCCTTCGATCCGTTCTTCCCCGTCGATCCGTTCTTCGTTTTCGATCCGTTCTTCGTTTTCGATCGGGGAAGGGAGGTCGGGGACTTCTGGCAGCGTTAACGGATCCTCGTCGATGCCACTGACTTGCTGAATCGCTCGTTCCTGCTCGCGATTGGATGAGGCGACAATCGAGGCTTGAGGCTCGGAATTTTTGCCGAAGCGATGCAAACCCCCAGATCCACCCATCAAACTTTTCTGGCGGACATCGATCCGAGACGCTTGACAGCCACAGTTCCATCCCAAGCAAATGAGATAAACGAGCGTAAGCGATCCAGCTACTTTTTGCCTCGCAATAAAGCATCTTGCTTTAAGGGTGACGGCATCGACACAATCGGAGGGAATCCGTTCACTTGACGCCATAGCTCTTGTCCAATCGGTACGTTGTTCAGTAACACCCAGCCATTCACGCGAATTCCTTGCCGCAGATACTCGGCATCGGGCCAATCGCGATCTTCGGGATCAGGGATCACGACGACTCGGAACTTTCCCTGACCGTCGTCCGTGCGATCGACCGACGCCACGATGCCGCCGAATGTTCCCACAGCGACCGCTGGCCAACCTCCAAATTGAACCGCTGGCCAACCTTCAAACTGGAGACGGACTTTGCGAGGTCGGTCTCCCAGTGAGTGACTGGCTACGAGAGGTGCGTCGTTGCCATCTACTTTCACTTCTACAGCCCGGTCGGCGGTCGCAGGGACCAATTCCAACAGCGGCTGTCCTGCAGAGACGATTTGTCCACCCTGAAAAGTCCTTAATTTCAAAACATATCCATCGAGTGGTGCGATAACCGGTTGAACTTGCAGAGATTGCTTATTCTGTATATCGGCCAGTTCTTTCTTATTACTTTCGACATTTGACTCGGATTTCCTGAAGACGGCATTCGCCGATTTAATTTTTGCGTCCGCCTCGCGGAGTTTATGCTCACGCTCGGCCTTTTTTGCGATCAGTTCACTCTGAGCGGCTTTGACGTAAGCCTTTGCCTGCTCAAGCTTTGATTTTGCTTCGGCCGCCTTACGAACGGCCAACTCCCACTCAAACTTGGATTCAACCTTTTTCTCCAATAATTCTTTGCGTCTTACGCTGTCCTTCTCGGCTTGGTCGTAACCCGCCTCCATCGCCTTGAGATTTTCTTCTTCGGCCAGCAACTTTTGCCCGGCCACCTTCACGTACTCATCTTGCGCCAATTCAGTCTGTTCTCGGACATCCTCAAACGCCAGAACCTGCTCCTGATAGGCGAAGACGATCGTCTCTTCGGCGATCATTTTTCGTTTTTGCGCTTCAAACTGCTCGGAAAACCGTTCCATCAAAATCGGATCAACCAATTCAATCTTCATCAGGATCTCCCCCTTGGCGACGTGCATCCCTTCCACCAGATTCGGTAAAATATCGACCAGGCGGCCGGAAATGGGGGCATCAACCTCTTGCAATCGATGGTTTGGGTCGTAGGTGATCACGCGGCCTTTCCCCGCCACGGATTGCTGCCAAGGGACGGCCATCCCAGCAATCACGCTTAACAAAAGCCCCGAGAAAAGCCAAACGGCGACGCGTCTTGCCCAAATCGTGGCACGAGCCAAATCACCAAGGGAGGAGAATTCCATCGGTTGAGTTGGGAGCGGTAACGGGGTGGGCGTGAGCATGATCGAGTCCTTGGTTGTGGACGTGATTGTGTAGCGGACCGATCGAAATCTCGTCGGTCAATTGAGCGATCTCCTCGCGTACGGTCGCCACGAGGATCGTTGTTTGCGGCTGACAGCGCGACAGTTGTTGCCACATTTGCTTGATTTCCACCTCAGCAAAGACATCCAAAAGATGATCAATGAACAGGACTCGCGGATGTCCCGCCAGGGCCCGCGCGAGGATCAGCCGCCGTTGTTGCTGGGGATTGAGTGGCCAGCCATTCTGCAAGACGTGCATCGAAAGGCTCAGCCCAAGCTTGCCGAGTTCGTCAGTCAAGCCGACCGCCTCACACGCCTTGCGAAGATCTGATTCAGTGACCTTTGGTCGCGAAAGGTGAATATTCTCTGCGATCGTCCCGGGCAAGAACTCGAGGTCACTCGCCACAGCGACATGTTGACGGAGAACATCCGGGCGGATGTCCTCGGTTTGCACGCCATCCATGAGGACAGACAGTTCCCACAAACCTCGCTGGCCGCGTAAGGCATCAGCCAGAGCAAGGGTGAGTGAGGCATTCCAGTTGGTCAGCGCCACGGTTCTGCCGGGCGCGACCCGTAACAGTTCACCCCGGGATGAAGAATCCAATCGGGACTCGGTCTGGGAGGACTCCGCATTCTGAACGATCACCTGTGCTGGTCCCTGATACGACAGCCCGATCAGGCCGTCATGCGGTTCAACAGGGAGGTCAACCAAATGAGAAAGTTTATCGATCGAGGCCAGCAGGTCGTACCATCCTTCCAAGTGTTTTCCCAGTTTGGCAAACGAGGCGACGATCATCGCCACGATCAATTCTGCCGCGACTAATTGGCCAACTGTCAACTGCTCGTTCAAGACCAGAAATCCACCCAAGCCCAGCAGTGTCGTCGTGGCAATCACCTGTAAGATCAAGACCATGACGATCTGCCGTATTAAAATTAAAAAATGTGAGCGGCGAGCCCGCAGGTAATCGGCACACAGCACATCGGTACGCTGCATTGCCAAGAGTTCGACGCCGCCCGTCCGAAAGAGGCAGGGACAACGGGCTAAGTCTTCCAACCAGCTGAGCACTCCGTACTTCGTTTGAGACTCTTGAATTGCCGTCTTCACTCCGCCGCGCCCAAAGCCAAAAACAATTGTCACCAAAAGGATCAGCAGCAGAATGTCATATCCCAGCAGGAATGGATGATAAAAGGCCATTACGCTCATACCAATCAAAGTGGTCAACACAATCGCAATGCCGTCGACGAAGAGCGCCGCCGTGACCTTCTGGACAATCGCCACTTCGAGAAAACGATTTACTAACTCTGGCATCGCGATCTGTCGATACGCGGATGCGTCCGCTTCCGTCAAACGTCGTGTCACCTGGCCGGCGATCCGAATGAACAATCGTCGTTGGATGATTTCTGCGACATAGATTTGCAAGGCCTGCAGCGTGGCCACGAAGCCCAGTAACCCCAGCAGCATGAGCGAGAGCACCACGACTGGCTGATATAATGTGGCGAATGTCACCGTTCTGACAAGTTGCTGAGCCGCGACGGGGACCGATAGCATCAAAAGCCCCGCAACGCCCGAAAACGTGACCAAGGCCAAGAGATCTCTGCGATCTGGAGCGAGCAACCTCCAAAGCAGCACCCATGGCGGCTTGTGTCCGTGATGCAGGGGGTACAAAGTCGGATCGTCGGTTGCAATGATCACGCGGAGCAGGGTCCTCGCGTCTGGCTGTTCAACGTTCGCAGGAAATGTGGAGGGGACCGAACCGACGAGCACGATTCGTTTCGCATCCAACTCTTGAAAAATCCGTTTGTGATCCTCAGCGGCGGATCGTGCTGCCACAACGTACCCCCCTGATCGCAAGATGGGGGATAAATCTCGGACCGGCACGTCGGAAATCCGCAAGGTCAGCCCCAATGATCGACCGGCTGAGAGCAGCCAACTCCACCACGAGTCCTCCACTGTTCCCGGATGTGAACGCATCAACTCAGACAAGAGTCGCCGTGCCTGCCCCTCTTCGCAAGGACGATTTAACTTCTGAGCGAGAAATACAAGCGCACATGACAGGCTCGAGAGGTCGGCATCCGGTATTTCTGAGTTCAAAGGATCGTTTGAGATTGGTGATTCCTTCATAACAGGGGCAATCAAAACGTGCTGTTTTTGGTGGAGGAAGCTGCAAGAGTAGTATAGCAAAACCGAGACCAAATGCGATACTTTTTTTAACGCCAAGTAAAACGACGGGACGTTAAACAAGCAAGCCCTTCACGAGGACTTCATCGCCCCATCATGACGAGTTCTTGAAACGAGCCGGGATTCGACTCTAAGCGAGCCGACGCTGATGTTGTTGCCGCCACGCAAGGGCTCGCTGCACATTCTGCCCCATTCGGGCTGTCGCCCGATCAATGCAGGCCAGCCACTCGACATCAACGGTCTTTACCACCAAGTTCGAGAAACCGAGCATCTGAACGATAATCTGACACGACTTTTCGATCCCACCCCTCGGACCATCGTGATCCGCGATATAAATACTGACCTTGGAAATCTTCGGGTCGAATCGGGATAAGGCGAACAACAGCCGCCGCTCCAGATGATCCCTGAGGTCCGCATTCCACTCCAGACTACTACTGTGCAAGTTCCAAATCATGTGAAATCTCCCTCGACGCCCGATGTTCCTGCGGGAACGATTGCCAACTCCGAAGTGCCGCATTGCACGAGAGAAGTGCCACGTTGCACGATGATTGAAGCATCCGCCTCGATTCCGACTCGAGCCTGTCCGCCTTTGATCCCTACGATCGTAAGCAAAAACTCAAACTGAGGCCCAATCGAGATTTTCTCTCCGACTTTCCTGGTGACTAACAACATCGCCATCGCTCCTCATCCATGAATTGACAGCAGTCGTCAAATTCGCCGTTTCCGGTGAGGAGCTCATTCACTCCATCGACTGCATCTCCCCGAAACATTTGTACTCAGTGGCAAGATTCGGTACAAATAGATTGTTTGATGACGATCCATCGGTTTTTTCGATGTTTCGAGGCGTTGGTCGGTTGTCTTAAAAATCTGGGATCTGTCGATTTTTAGAAATCGATTCGTTGCCGCGATGCGATGAAAAACACGAATCGAGGAGGTTGAACTCTGATGGAATGGCTGAATTACCACCACTTGATGTACTTCTGGGTCGTGGCCAAAGAAGGGAGCGTGGCGAAAGCCTGTGAGAAGCTCCATTTAGCTCAGCCAACCATCAGCGGGCAGATTCGGGCGTTCGAAAAGGGGCTCAAAGCCAATCTTTTTGCCAAGTCAGGTCGTAATCTCGTGCTGACAGAAACGGGACGGACAGTCTACCAGTATGCCGAGGAAATCTTTTTGCTGGGACGAGAATTGCAGGATACCTTACATCATCGCCCAACGGGTCGGTTTATCCGGTTTGTGGTTGGGATTACCGATGCCTTGCCAAAGCTGATTACCCACCGGTTACTGCAACCGGCATTGACACTGCCGGAAGAGATTCAAGTCACCTGCTACGATGGTGAACCTGATCGGTTGCTGGCACAACTGGCTCTGCATGAACTGGATCTCGTCTTGAGCGATGTCCCGGCGAATCCACGTCTTGGCGTCAAGGCTTACAATCATCTCTTGGGGGAATGCGGCATCACGTTTTTTGGTACCGAAGAGTTAGCCAAGCGCTATCGCGAAGGATTTCCTCAGTCTTTGGATGGTGCGCCATTTTTGCTCCCTACCGATCAAAATAACCTGCGCCGGACCTTGGATCAATGGTTTGAACAACTTGGAATTCGTCCGCAGATTCGCGGCGAATTCTCGGACAGCGCCTTGTTAAAGGCGTTCGGTCAATGCGGTGATGGAATCTTTGCCGCACACGACATCGTCGCAGGCGAAGTCAAACGGATGTATCGCGTCTTGGAGGTGGGCCATGATGCTCGTTTACGCGAGCGTTTTTATGCGATCTCTGTAGAAAAGCGGATCAAACATCCCGCCGTGCTGGCGATGACCAAGTTTGCGCAAACATTGACAAAAAATTCTGAATGAATACTCGTCATTGCGTCGTTCGGCTATGGCTCAGGAATCATAGGAGTTGCCTCGCTGACTCGGTGACAAACACGATGTTTCGCATTGAACCCGATCGTTCTCAGGGGAATCGATTTCCATTCATGCAATTCTTCTGCATCCGGCAGGCCAAGGCCAACGCCCCGCCAAATTGCGGCCAGTTCACACTGCCGCAACATTGAGGCATGATCCCGAAATCATCGATTTCGGTTCGTCAATCAACCT
>JBIKZJ010000532.1:0-3901 GCA_044354755.1 Schlesneria sp.
AGCGCTCCGAAATGCGTTCCTCGAATCCGCCGCACTAGCGACGAAATGCACAGACGAAGAGGAGCTGCTTTGGACTGTTGTTGGCTTAAGAAAAAACAAGTCGCTGCCGAGTGTTCTGAAATGACTTTTCACGACTCGCTCGAACGATGACAGCGTCAAAAGCAAAGCGTACATAACGTACGTTCATAAGGAATTTCGCATGATTTTCAAAGACACATTCAAAGAGTTGACGGGGAACACCCCCTTCCCCTGGCAAGAAGCACTCTATGAAAAATGGTTCAGCGCGGGAAAGATACCGAGTTCATGCAGCCTGCCAACTGGATTGGGAAAAACCTCGGTCGTGGCGATCTGGTTGATCGCACTGGCAAATCGTTGCGAGCATGTTCCGCGGCGATTGGTCTACGTCGTCAACCGTCGCACCGTCGTTGATCAAACGACCGTTGAGGTCGAAAATTACCAACAGGCGATTCAACAAAAGGATTCGCTGAAAGAACTTCGCGACGCGCTGGAGAAAATGTGTGCATTCCCACTGGCGATGAAAGACGGAATTGCCGCCTCACCATTGGCCCTGAGCACACTACGGGGCCAACTCGCAGACAATCGTGAGTGGTCGGCGGACCCCGCACGGCCAGCGGTCATCGTTGGGACCGTCGATATGATCGGCAGTCGCCTACTTTTCAGTGGTTACGGCGTCGGTTTCAAGGGGAAGCCGCTTCACGCGGGGTTCCTCGGCCAAGATGTACTACTCGTTCACGACGAAGCGCATCTTGAGCCCGCATTCCAGCAACTCTTAGTCGCTATCGAGAGTGAACAACAACGATGCCACGATTTCCGCCCGATTCGTGTAATGGAACTCACAGCGACATCCAGAGGAACGGACGCGTTCGAGTTAACCGAGGAAGACTACGAACATGAAGAGGTTAAAAAACGGGTCCTCGCAAAAAAGACAATCGTACTTCACCCACTGACTGACGAAAAACAGTTAGTGGATCAGATCTTGGAAATCGCAGAATCTTCGACGATGAAAAATCGAGCGGTCATCATCTTTGTCCGTCGGGTTGATGATGTCGAGAAGATCGTGAAACAACTCCCAAAGGGATCAACTCAACAGCTCACAGGGACCCTACGTGGATATGAGCGTGATCGGATGGCGGATCCCCGAAAAGAAGGGGCCTGCCCAATTTTCGCAAGATTTCTTAGGCCCCCCAAAGAATCGCTCGAATCCGACGCAGACTCGATGAAGTCATGGGATGCCACACCAAACCCAACGCGCGGCTTGCTATTCGACACAACAGTAGCCCCCGCTGCAGCGGATGCTTGGAAGGTCACACCAAAATTGGGGACCGTCTACTTGGTATGCACCTCTGCTGGTGAGGTGGGGGTCAATATTTCCGCTGATGATCTCATTTGTGATCTCTCGACGTTTGAGAGCATGGCCCAACGGTTTGGACGCGTTAATCGGTTTGGCTTCACCAATGATACGATGATACACGTTGTCCACTCAACGGAATTTGAGGGAACTCCGATCGAAGTGAGTCGGCAACGAACACTCGAACTGTTAACAACGTTGGGATCCGATGGGAGCCCAAATGGATTAAGAGGTCTTTCCACACCGCAACGATTAGCGGCATTTGCCCCAACGCCTACGATTCTGCCCACCTCAGAAATTCTGTTCGATTCATGGGCGTTAACCACCTTTAAACATAACCTTCCAGGTCGTCCGCCAGTCGAACCCTACCTCCATGGTGTCGATGAGACTGCCATTTCGGAAACGTATTTCGCTTGGCGTGAAGAAGTCGAACTCTTCAATGAGCGCGCATCAACAACAGATTTTGAAGAACTATTGGATCAGCTGAATCTCAAACCACATGAACTTCTCCGGGTGACGACTTACGGAAAAGGGCGGGCATACGAACAACTTCAAAAAATTGCAGAAAGACTCCCCAAGTTACCCGTCTGGATTATTGAGCCCGATGGTGAATTGATCACTACTTACAACATTTCGAATCTGGTACAAAAAAGAGGTACCGAGTTCGTCGTGTCGCTTGCCTCACGCACCGTTGTACTTCCGCCTATGGCCGGAGGACTAACCGAAACCGGAACGCTCGACGGGAATGAAGTTTATTCCGCTGGCCGTGACTACGATGTTGCCAGCCTGGAAAACGACACAACGAAAATTCGGCTTAAAACCCACGTTAACACTGAGGGCGTGTGGACATTGCTCCCTGTCGCCAAGATGTCCGAAAAATCCGGTTTTCCAAACAATCTTAAAATCGAAATATCGTCTGGCTCCATTCGCTTTCAAGAGTTGAAAAAGTTGCACCCTCAACTCCCTTTCGATCGAGTAAAACTCCAGTTTTCGGTGTTGCTTTCCACCAAAATCGACGACGAGGATGGCGAAACGAAGGGCGGTGATCACGAATATCTGCTGCTCCAAATCATTCGCAACAGAGTAAAGACCGAGGCCCCGCCGGAATGGCCCGCGCTAAAATCGCATTTGATCGGTGTAGCCGAATCCGCTAACGCAATCTGTAAGGCGTTAGGCTTTGGTGACAATCTGTGCCGAGCAATTGAGTTGTCTGGTTCATGGCACGACTTGGGAAAAGGCCGATCTGTGTGGCAACGCGGTGCTGGCAACAAAAAAGACCAGTCCGCAATCGCAAAAACATTGCACGGAAGGCCGCCGGAAAATTTGAATGCCTACCGCCATGAACTTGGTTCGTTAATCGATGTTTGCGGTGATGCAACGCTCACGAAAGAGTTTGATCAATTGCAGGAGGAACAAAAAAACATTGTTCTGCACCTCATCGCCGGTCATCACGGTCGTGGAAGGCCACATTTTCCGGCAAACGAAACGAATGATGTGGAAAACCCGCTTGAAATTGTTGAATCCGTCGTCAGGCAGGTCCCAATTCGATTCGCAGGACTGCAAACGAAATTTGGGAGGTGGGGAACCGCATATCTCGAATCGATTTTGCGTGCGTCGGATATTCATGACTCTAAAAGAATCGAAAACATCCCGTTAGGTATGGCTGTTGATGGCGAGTGGCCCGTTCGTAGTCCTAAAAATTTACGAATGAAAACAGCAACTGAAACAACAGCGGATATACATATCAATATCGACCCGTCAAATCCCGGACAGTTCTTCGCTTGTTGCGGAATTTTTGAATTGGCCCATCGAATGTGGCCGGGGACTGTTGCCTGGTTTCAAGGGGCAAATTTCAAACTGGCGGGTACTGGCACCTTGAGCACGCTGCTGGATGCGTTCGCGGCGTGTAAGATGACCAACACGATGTCGTCGTTCCAATTCGAACGGTTTGAAGAACTGAAAACGATGACGGGACAGAAAAAGAAGGAAAGCCCAGGTGTCGAAGACGAGTATAAGGATTTAGAAAAGCTTCTACGTGAGTCACCCATTGTTTTTCAATCGAATTTCGGCGTCAATGTCGACTGGTTTATTGACGATCTTTCCGGCGGCAGTCGGTTTAAAACGTGGGCCGGGAGGCAAAGCGTTTTAGAGATTGCAAAATCGATGAAAAATGCACTCAGCGATTTTCAATGGCGTAATGAAAACTGCTTAGGGTTTTCTGTCGCCGATTGCGGATTGCCCTTTAATTTTGATTCAGATCTGGGTGGGCAAGGGGGCGCTGTCGATATCGGTTTCAGCTTTGACCCGCTTGCGGGGAGTGCGATGACTCGTATTCCGTCGACCGCACGCCCCGCCCTGGAGTTGCTCGCATTCATTGGGCTTCAGCGTTTTCGTCCACTTCAATTTCGACGAGAAAATCGGTTTGTTTACACGGCATGGTCCGATCCGCTTCCAATCGCGATCGCCGCGCCTGCAGCCTGTGGTGAATTACCGACGGGTAAGTCCACCAGTTTTGAATTTCGATTACTTTAC
>JBIKZJ010000412.1:0-5704 GCA_044354755.1 Schlesneria sp.
ACGCTGCGCTGGAAAAGAACCGGCGACTGCAATCCCAGTTCAATCCCGAACTCGTCGGTATTATTCAACTGCACTTCCACGATTAAAGCCTGAATCACCACCTGCTTCGGCACCGAATCGAGCTTCTTAATCATCGCCAGGATGTCGGGAAAATACCGAGGAGTCGAACTGACCAGCAGGCTGTTCGAGATCGTATCCGGGATCACAATCACTTCCCGTTCCAGCTGCTCGACATTACTGGTCAGATTGGGGTCTGCTGTCAGCGTCAGGTCGCGCTGTTGTTGAAAGAACAGTGTCACCGCCTGCGCGATCTGCGTCGCAGGGCTGTTATTCAGACGGACCACCATGTTCTTGCGTGCCCGCAAGTCGCTTTCGTCTAACCGCAACATGATCGCTTCAACCACCCGTAGGGCATCACCACTACCGACGGCGATCACACTATTCGTCCGCGTATCGACCGAAAACTTCAGCGGAACCAGGCTGCTGCTGGCATCATCAGCGTTCGCCAGAATCATCCCTAACAACTGACGCTGCTGTCCCTGATTTCCACCACCCTGCTGCTGACTGTTGAATAACGCGTTCAACTGCTGCACCATCTGACTGGCGTCCGCGTGCTCCAGGGTGAACACCTTGATTTCCGAGACGGTATTCGTGGGCCGATCCAGATTCTGAATCAGGGCCTCGATCAAGTCCATACTCTTTTCCGAAGCGGTCACGATCAGCGAGTTCGCATGCGCATCGGGAGTCACCCGAATGTCCGACAACATCCCCGACTGGAGCTGCCGAGTCACCCCTTTATCGATCGAGAGAAACTGTAGCACCGCCGATTTGACGCTCTTAAATTGCTCTTCAACCTGACCGCCACCCAATCCCGTTTGTCCCCCCTGACCACCACCACCACCACCACCGGATGAGGTCGGCGGCGAGAGGACCGACTGAATCGCCGCATTGATCACCGCCGCCATTTCCGAGGCGACCGCATTTTTCAAGGGGAAAATTCGGACGGTCGTGATCGCATCGGATCCTTCCCGATCCAGTTTGCGGATCAACGCCTGGATTTCATCGAGGTCACGAGCTCGGGCACGGATAATCAGCGAGTTCGAGCGTGGGTCCGCGATCACGAGCACTTTCGCACCCAGCGATTTGCGATCTTTGTAAAACTCGGTCAGGATTGTCTCGACATCCGCCGCGATCGCCGACTTCAATCCGAAAACCTGGAATTCGGTCTCTGGATCGACCGGCTGATCCAATTCTTCCGCCAGCCCGAGGATATTCTCCATGTCAGCCCCGGGGGCGATGATCATCAGCGAGTTTGGCTTGGTCACCGCGATAATCGCAACACTCTGACGTGGCTGTGTCCCCTTGCCAGGAAACTTGGTCAGTTTTTCGTAAACCGAGGTAAGTAATTCGGCGAGGGATTCCGAATCGACATTTTTCAAATGCAATAACTCGACGCGAGGCGCCGTGGCCACCGCCAGTGTCTCGATCTGTTTGATGACCTGCTCGACCTGAGCCACATCCTGTTCATTACCAATAATGACCATCACATTCAGGTCTTCGATCACCTGAATATTGACTTCTCCTTTAAAACTTCCCAGAGCGCTGCCGATCGCCGCATCGGCCCCCGCAGGTTCCTCGTCGTCGTCCGCCGTTCGTCGGTCGTTGCGGTCCGCCTGAGCCAGTCGGGATTTGACATCGGTCCCCCGGGCTGCGCGCAGACGATCGATTTCCGCCGGAAGCTGGTCCGCGATCTGACAGACATACTGGGTGCTCGCCTTGATATGCGTTCGCGTCTGGCCATCGTCAGCCTGATCCAGCAGCTGGAGCAGCTTCAACACCGCTTCGACATTCTTGGCGTTGCCGTCAATCAACAACTCATCACGCGCCTCGTCGATGGAAATCGTAAACTCGACCAGAGCCGGAGTGGGCTGATTCGCGTTAGCCCCCTCTCCCCCCTTAGTTCCCTTCGTCGCAACGCGGAAACCAGGCAAACCGTTGCGACCCGATTCCAAGAGCTGGGCCGACGACTTCAGGGCGGTATAAACCCGTTTCGAAAGATCGACCGCCGACAGATTTTGCGTCCGATAGACCACCGCTTTGGCCGCAACCGACCCCTTTGCTGGAGTTGCTGCGGTCACTTTCGCGTCCAGGGGATGAACCTTGCGTGGGGCCGTCGCTTCGGGCTCTTCAAAGTATTCTTCTTGATGAGCCGTCTGCTTCACCATTCGTCCCGCCGCAGGTTTTTGTCGAGCCACGGGAGTCTCTGTGGCGACATCCGAATCCGGCGCATCGGGACGAAGATTCCTTGCCGAATAACGAATCGATTTCTTTGCGATGATCTCGTCGTTGGCATTCACGACCGTGCCACGATCCTCGCGAGGGGGCGTCATCGACTCGGCGCGAAATCCAGCCGGTTTCGCCACAACCTCCTGCTCGCCATCGGTACTCTTCGCCGCGGGTGTCGCGGCATGCGGTTTCGGCAAGACGGCAGGGGGGTATTGCGGACGCGAAACCGTCGTTTCGATCACAATCAGAAAATTTCCTTTTTCAATCAACCGCAATCCTTGCGGCTCGATCTCTTTATTGAGAATCCGCATCGCATCCTTGCGACTGTACTCGTTCCGATCAATGCGGGAATACCGGCCACGGGGCAGGTGATCGGCAATCACCTCCATGTCCCCCGAGGCTGCCAAGTCCTGCAAGACCCGCGACCATGAGGCCGAATAGTAATTCAACTTGAGCGTTCCCTTGGCGGTTTCGCCAGAGGACTCGTTCGTACCCGACTTGGGCTTGTTGGCAGCGGATGCGATCCGGATACCGAATGCCTCGGGATTCACCCCCGAGCAAAAGGTGATCAGGGATAACCCCGACGCCAGCATCAGTCCCTTCGAGAATTGACGAATCGACGAATCGGGGATCCGCGTCGAGGAATCCGCGCGACCGTTCAATTTCGAATCGGAGTCGTGGAGCGTCATGAATCTTCTTCAATCTGAGGGTAAACCGAGCGTTATCCGAATAGTCAACTTAATCGGCAAGGTCTAACAGTGACTTGACCACAAACTGGCTGGTGCGGCACCAAATTCAGGTTGGCTTAGGGGATCGGGCCGATTTTCGGCGAAAGTCCGTAAAAAGTAAGGGGCCTTGCATCGCGGATCGGCAGAAACTGCCGTTCTGACGCAGCGTTCGGAATTCGACTCCCCCTTATCGTTCGTCGCGGATTCACAAATTCGGTATACTCCGAGACCGACGAGAGATTCGCGGCTTGTCTCTTACGAGGGGGGCTCATACGATGACCGTCTATGACGAGCGTCTACGACGAGCGTGGAATTCCCGCTCAAGATCCTGTCACGCCAAGGTTGACACTATGTCTGCTGAATCGACTGATAAAACGATCCTGATTATTGACGATGACCGGGAAATTGCCTCGATGCTCCATAGCGTCCTGACCGGAAACGGCTATCGCGTGTTTCTGGCACCAAACGGCATCGAGGGTCAACGACAGATTGAAACCCAAAAGCCGGATCTCGTGATCACCGACATGATGATGCCGAGGATGGGCGGATTCCCAGTGCTGGAATTCTTAAAGACGCTGGCTGCCCCCCCAGCAGTCATCATGATCACCGCGAATGAAGGGGGCCGCCATAAGGCCTACGCCGAAATGTTGGGTGTCGCTGACTACCTGCGTAAACCGTTTCCGATGGAAGTCTTGCTGGAATCGGTGCGGCGAATTTTCGTCGCACGGGCCGAAGCGGTCGAAAAACCAAAACCCGTACCGCTCAAGCGTGCCACACGGAAGAAAGTGGTCAAAGCCGAAGCCGAGATCGAGTCGGATGATGACGCGGAATAAGCAGCAAGGAGTGACTCCTGATGTGGTGGACTTTCCTATTGGTTTTGCTCCGAACGTTGAGTTTTCTGCGAACAGGGGCAGATGGCTCTGTCCGTCCGGGGGCTGATGGCTCTGTCCGACCGAGTCGCCGTTCCGTTCTCGGACCGGCTGTACTGTTGAGGCTATTTCAGTTTGCCCTATTTCCATTTGGTCTGCTGACGGACGCCCATTGCACCGAACCGGCCCTCACCAAACCGATTGATCCTGCCCGCACATGGAAGGCAGGAGTTGCCAAGCGGGTGATTACGCCCGAGAAAGGGGTCTGGCTCGCGGGATACGGATCCAAGCGGGCCCCCGACGGCAAGCTGCATGATCTCTGGATGAAAGCACTGGCCCTGGAAGACCGCGACGGCCATCGGGCGGTCCTGATCACTAGCGATTTTCAGGGCGTTCCCAAAGAAATGAGCGACGTGGCGTTCGCCAGGATTCAGCAGAAGTTTGGTCTGGAACGTCATCAACTGATGTTCACCTTTTCTCATAATCACTGTGGCCCCCGCCTCGGAAATGATCTCGTCGACTACTATCCCGTCGATGCCGAACAGGTGGAACTGGTGGCAGACTATACCCGTCAAATGATCGAAAACGTTGTCGATCTGGTCGGTGAATCCCTGTCCAAACTCGCTCCCGCGATCCTCAATCAGGGAGAAGGCCGTGCCACGTTTGCCGTGAACCGCCGAAATAATCGCGAGCCGGATGTCCCCAACCTGCGAGCTCAGGGGATTCCCCTGGTTGGACCCGTCGACCACGCGGTTCCCGTGATGACCGTGACACGACCCGATGGCCGACTGGATGCGATCTTGTTTGGGTATGCCTGCCATCCCACCACGCTCAGTTTCTTCACCTGGTGTGGCGACTATCCAGGCTTTGCCCAGCAGCAACTTGAGCAGCAGCATCCTGGAGCGACGGCGATGTTCGTGAATACCTGTGGAGGGGACCAGAATCCACTCCCCAGACGAACGGTTGAATTGTGCCAGGACTACGGAAAACAACTCGCTACCGCCGTTGACGAAGCCCTCTCGCAGCCGCTCACCCCTATTTCTTCGCGACTGCGAACCACCTTTGAACTCATCGACTTGCCCTATCTCAAGACGGTGACTCGGGACGAACTGCAAGTCTTCGCCCGCGACAGCAACGCCATCCGTGCTCGCTGGGCAACGCGCCTGCTCAACGAGTTGGATGCGGGCGCCATGTTCCCCGCATCGTACCCCTACCCGGTCCATGCCTGGCAACTCGGCCAACAAATGCTGGTGATTGGACAAGGGGCCGAAACCGTTGTCGACTATGCAATTCGGTACAAGCACGAGTTTGGACCTGGGACCTGGGTTTGTGGTTATGTCGATGACATGATCGCCTACATCCCCTCGCGTCGCGTCTGGGAGGAAGGGGGCTATGAAGGGGGAGCCAATCTCTACGAATACGGGCGCCCCGCCCTGCGCTGGGCAGGGGATGTCGAAGACCGAATCTCCACAGCGGTCCAAAAACTGGTGAAACAGGTCCGGGAATAAAACCGATCAGTGATCGGCGCCCGCGATTGATCGATTCATCAAGATCAAAATCCCGTGATTGCTTGCGCAGCAACACGGGTTCAGCAGAACAGAATAAGAGAGCCGGATTTTTGCAAATCCGACCCTCTCGATCACGTCGGCTCGAGCGTCCGTTCGATTTTTCAATCAGACACGCCGCACGGCAAAACTCAGGCCACAGCTCTCAGGCCACAAGTCCCGCAACGAAATCCCCGATCGGTTGATCGAGGATCGACATCGTGGGTAAATCGCGTGGTTCATGAAACAGCACGCCACAGATCGTTCCGCGCTGGCG
>JBIKZJ010000413.1:0-5693 GCA_044354755.1 Schlesneria sp.
GGAAACTCGTGCTGAGGGCGAGACCGAAGAGCCCTGGACTTGGGTGCGGACTCATGGAAAAGGTCGTGTTTTCTACACCGCCTGGGGCCATGACGCCCGGACGTTTGCCAATCCCGGTTTTCACAACTTGGTGGAACGTGGGATCCGCTGGGCCTGTGGGCAAGACCCCAGCGTGGTGAGGGGATTTGCGGATCGTCCCGAGATGACCAAGTTGAGGAATGATGGCAAGCCATTTGAGTATGTCGAGGCCGAGATTCCATTTTATCCCCCAGGGAAACAGTGGGGAACCGTCGAAAACGGGGTCCGAAAGATGCAACTCCCGGTCTCTCCTGAAGAATCGATGAAGCACTTTGTGACCCCTGTCGGTTTTGAAGTGAAGCTGTTCGCTTCGGAAAAAGATTTTCAGGGGAAGCCCATTTCCATGAATTGGGACGAGCGTGGTCGGCTATGGATTTGTGAAACCTCGGACTACCCGAATGAACTGCAACCACGGGGTCAGGGGCGCGATCGGATTCGGATTCTGGAAGATACCGATGGTGACTGGGTGGCGGACAAGTTCACCGTCTTTGCAGAAAAATTAAGTATTCCCACCGCCATCACCTTTTATCGTGGTGGTGCCATCATCCAGGATGGTCAGGAAACCGTTTACCTGAAAGATACGGATGGCGACGGCAAAGCCGATTTTCGCAAAGTGCTGATCACCGGTTGGGGAATGGGGGATACACACGGCGAAGTCAGCAATTTCCAGTATGGTCTTGATAACTGGTATTACGCGATGCAAGGCTACAATGACTCGTCACCCGTCTTGACCGATGGCCGCAAAGTGACCTCGTTCCGCCAAGGATTTTTCCGTTTCAAAGTGACCGAAGCGGCCGGGTCGGATCCAAAAGCGAATGAAAATACCGTCAATCCGGTGGTGACTGAACTGGAGTTTCTCAGGTCGACCAATAACAATACTTGGGGACTGGGACTCAGTGAAGAGGGGCTGGTTTTCGGTTCGACGGCGAATGGAAATCCCAGCGAATTCATGCCGATCCCCAATCGCTACTACGAAGCGGTTCGCGGGTGGTCCTCAACGGTTCTCGGGGGGATTGCGGACAGTAACCAATTTGCTCCGCTCGATGAAAGCAAAGTGCGTCAGGTGGACCATCATGGTGGCTTCACTGCGGCCGCTGGCCACGCGCTTTATACCGCCCGCAATTACCCCAAAGACTACTGGAACCGGACAGCATTTGTGACGGAAGCCACCGGGCATTTGATTGCGACGTTTGTCATTCGTGATGAAGGATCCGGCTTCCGCTCGAAAAATTCCTGGAATCTCCTCGCCAGCAACGACGAATGGTCGGGACCGATCATGGCCGAAGTCGGGCCTGATGGGAATGTGTGGGTCATCGACTGGTACAACTTTATCATTCAGCACAACCCAACTCCCGTCGGTTTCAAGACCGGAAAGGGAAATGCCTACGAATCCAATCTGCGCGATAAAAGTCATGGACGCATTTACCGAGTGGTCTACACCGGGGCCGAGAAAGCGAGCGACGCAAAACCGGGAGCAAAATCGGACGATGAGGGGCCGGCGATGAACGCGCAATCGCTGGATCTTTCTCGTGCGAATTCCGAACAATTACTCGCGGCTCTCCATTCGCCCAATTTTCTCTGGCGTCGTCATGCTCAACGGTTAATGCTGGAAAATCGTCAGGCGGATGTGGTGCAGGCGTTGATCGAAATGGTCAAAGAACAGTCACTGGATGAGATTGGTCTGGCGACGGACATCAACCATGCTCTCTGGACTCTCGAGGGACGTGGAGCCCTTGATGGACAAAACCGAGATGCCTTGAAAGTGGTCACACGGGCATTAAACCATCCTTCGGCGGGAGTTCGCCGCAATGCCTTGCTCGTGCTGCCAAAAACAGAGCAGACGACAGGAGCGATCCAGCAGAGCGGCGTGTTGCGCGACAAGAATTCTCATGTTCGTCTGGCGGCACTGCTGACGTTGGCGGAACTTCCCCCATCCGCCTCGGCAGCGGAAGAGATTCGGATCGCGATGTCCGTTCCGGAAAATCTTGAAGACCGCTGGCTGCGGGATGCTTTGATTGCTGCTGCAGCTCGGCATGATTTTGAGTTTCTGAGTGCCGTGGTCAAAAACGGTGGCGCGAAACACGTGAATCTGCCACTGGATATCGTCGCGATTGTCGCGGAACATTACTCGCGTGGTGCCCCGGTCGATTCGATTGGCTCGCTGTTATCGTTGATGAGTGTTGCCAGCAAAAAGCCAGACGCGGTACCGCAGATTGCTCAGACCAATGCCGCGATCATCAACGGTTTTTCCAAAGGGTGGCCGCGAGGAAAGCTGGCGACCTTCGATGAGGCGACGGAAACAGCCTTGGTTGATCTGGTCAAAAATTCACCTCCCGCCACGCGTGGCCCATTGGCCACGTTCGCCACACGGGCCGGAAGCAAACAGCTGGAACAGTACGGAGCCGAAATTGCGGCCTCGTTTTTGTTAGTCGCCAAGGATGATCAGCAACCCGACGCGACGCGACGCGACGCCGCCCTGCAGCTGATCAATTTCCGCCGACTCGATCCCGCCGCAGCAAGAGATCTGCTGCAATTGATTACGCCGCGAACAGCTCCTGAATTCGCCAATGCGCTGATCGAAGCGATCGGAACCAGCGAAGCTCCGGAAGTTGGTACCGCACTCGTTGAAGCACTCTCAGCGCTGACCCCGTCCGTTCGGCCGTCCGCTCTACGTGTACTGCTCAGTCGAGCCGACTGGAGCGAAGCGTTGCTCGATGGATTGGAGCAGGGAACGATTCAGTTTGGCGAGCTTTTCCTGGATCAGAAACAACGCCTGTCGGCTCATCCTTCCCGAAAATTGGCCGAACGTGCGAGGAAGATCCTGTCACGAAGTGGGGGGCTTCCGAATCCAGACCGTCAGAAAGTGATTGACGAACTGATGCCGTTGACCGAGCTGACCAGCGATGCCGTGGCAGGGCGTGAAGTTTTCAAAAAGCAATGTGCAAAATGCCATCTTCACAGTGGTGAGGGAAATAAAATCGGTCCGGACCTGACGGGAATGGCGGTCCATCCGAAAAAGGAACTGTTGACCCACATTATCGATCCCAGCCGAAGTGTTGAAGGAAATTTTCGAGTCTATTCCGTCGTGCTCGCCGATGGTCGCGTGATGAACGGACTGCTCGCCTCGGAATCCAAAACTGCGATCGAAATTTTTGATGCTGAAGGGAAAAAGCACGCGATTCAACGAGATGATATTGAAGAACTGATCGCGTCGACTAAGTCGCTGATGCCAGAAGGTTTTGAGAAACAGGTCAAACCGGAAGAGATTGCGAATTTGCTGGAATTCCTGACGCAACGTGGAAAATACATGCCAATTCCGATTAACAAGGCGGCGACCGTTGTCAGCACGAAAGAGATGTTTCATGATGGTCAGCATGACGAACAGAAGTTAATCTTCCCGGATTGGAGTCCCAAGATTTTTGAGGGGGTTCCCTTCTTGCTTGTCGATCCGCAGGGAGACCGAGTTGCCAATGCGATCATGTTGTATGGTACCAACGGTGATAAGCCACCTCGGATGCCCAAGAGCGTTTCCTTGACGTGCAATTCCCCCGCAGCGGTGATTCATATGCTGGGTGGGATCAGTGGCTGGGGTTTTCCCGCTGGGGATAAGGGTAAGGTGAGTGTGAACGTGCGGTTGAAATATGCCGACGGCGAGACGGAGGATCATCTGTTGCGTGATGGCGAGTATTTTTCCGATTACATTCGCCGCGTTGATGTTCCTCAATCGAAGTTTGCCTATTCCTTAAGGGGGCAGCAAATCCGATATTTTGCGATCATCCCCAAACGAATTGAAAAGATCGAATCGATCGAGTTGATCAAGGGGGATGCCGTGGTCAGCTCGCCGATCATCATGGCGGTGACCGTGGAAACCCCAAGTAAACCCGAGGTGAAGTCGCCATAAAATTAGAGTCGCCACCAAAAGACGGACCTTACGTCCCTGCGTGCGGGATTTCTCGGACTGTTCATTGAACTGTTGGTTTTGACCTTGAGATTGATTCTTTTGCTGATCGAGATTCGTTGATGCCCCAGTTCACTTCCGAGATGTCGACGCAATTGCTCAATCGATTATCGGGGCTGTCGACGCCGGTGATTGCCGCCGTGGCGGTTTTTCATCTGCTGGTTTTTTTCTGGTTGATGGCTTGGGCACGGCGCGATCTGCGGCGGATGGCGGCAGACTTTGATCAGTTTACGCGGGAACTGAAATACCGCAGTATCCTCGAACGAGGCTCGAATCTGTCTGACCAGATCGATGCCTTTCTCGCAGATATTAAAGATGTCCTTGACGATCCAACAAAAACGTTTGAGCGTCAGCAACTTTGGTTGCGGATGCGCATTCTTGACGAAGAAAGGCGATACCTGCAGTCGCAGTCCTTTGAAACCTGGTACACCATTTGTCGTACCATGATCGAAGCCTACCCTCTGGCAGGAGTATTAGGAACGATCCTAGCGATTGGTGCGGCATTACAGTCGGGGCAGGGTGACGCACAACAGACCGTTGCGGATATTGTTCGTTATTTCGGAGATGCAATCTGGTCGACGTTCGTTGGCTTGATTGCCGCCATGATTTTAATGTTTGTGAACAGCGTCGTGGAAACCAAATTTCAGCGATTGGCCGAAAATCGTCTGCACGTGCGAGAAATCGTCGCACGAACGAAACGTGAGTTATCGATTGCCGCAGGAGGGCATGGATGACACGTGTTCGACGGATGACATTACAGTTAACACCATTGCTCGATCTGCTGCTGATCGTCATTTTTGCTCAATATATGGAAGTGCGGATTGTTGCAAAACAGGAATCCGACCGCGTCGCTCATGAACGGGAATCGACTGCCGTGGAAAACCACGAATTGCGGCGGCAAGTCGACGAATGGGAATCACAGCAGCGGAATGTGGACCGCGAACAGCATCAGATCCGTGAGCAGTTCGGAGAGGTGGTTCGCGAGTTATTTCGGATCCCCGAGGCAACGCTGAATAAAATTGTTCAGCCTCGCAGTAAGAATGAAGCGGGTGGATTGTCCCCTGCCGAAATTGCCGAGTTGAAGGCTCGTTTCCAACAACTCGCAACAGCGAACGGGGACCAGGTTGTTGATCATCTGTTGACCTTCCAGGAAATGCGAAAACAGTTTGATGTTTGGGAGTTCTATCTTCATGAGGATGGATCGCTGCAAATCGTCATTGGTCCGGATCGCCAGCAGATCAAAACGAAAGAGATTGAATCTCCCGAAGCGTTCGTTGATGTCGTGTTACAACTTCGCAACCGGTTCCCACCCACCAAGAACAGTGTGTTAATCCTCTGCAGCTATGGGGATTGCCAGCTTTCACATCGACTTTCCTTGACTCGTGGTCTCCCTGCGATTTCGTCGCGACTGCGACAAGATGGCCAGGGGACACAGAATTTCGAGTATGCTCTTTTTGGATATCGACCACAGCCCCAATTCGGTCCTGCGGCCGCTGGTAAAAAATAATCCCCTTTCGCATTTTTCTTTCTCCGGCAATCCATGAGGTCAACGATGGCGACTGATTCGCGTAAAACCCTGTTTCGCAAGCGGAATGTTTTGGGAACGGCTCTGATTGCGGGAATTGGCATGGGGGTTTACCTCGGACAATTCAAAGGG
>JBIKZJ010000062.1:0-18824 GCA_044354755.1 Schlesneria sp.
CTAACTCGGTCCGGGTCACTAATCCCGCTTCCGCGAGGTCGCTCAAGTTGCGAAAGATCGTCGCCTTGTCAAAGCCCATCGGAATCAAGTCAACGGCAATGTCGGCATGTGTGGCGGGCGACTTGGCTGATTGAAGCCAACGGATGACCGCAGTCCGCGCGGCAGTGGTCCGCAAACCAGCGCGGGCCAAAATCTCACGAGCTTGAGCAATCCCGGCAATTTCATCTTTTTTCGGCATAGTGCGGCACCGTATACTACCAATCCCTAAACGCAAACGACCAAAAAGCTATTGCAATCGTACACTTATTGCAGTCGAGAGGCAAATGGACGTTTTTCGTTCCGACAACTCCAGAAGTGCGAAAGAATGAACATCCCGCATACGGAGGAGGGACGTTCGCACTGGTTGTCGCCTGAATTCGGAGTCACCAACATTTTGGAAGAACGTGAATTCCGAGGGGAACGAGCTTTTCAACTTGTCAAAGGTTATCGAAAGTTCCCGCTTTTGCCACTCAGAACTTTTTTCATCAGCCCAAAGCCTATTCTCGTCAGAACGCTATTTCGCAAGGCGAGCGTCCAAAATTCGCTGGCGAATCAAGGTTACGACGACAACAACGACTGCGAGAATTTCCGTGTGCCGTTGCCACGGTTGAGCATGACTTGGCCAGAATGGAATCGCGGCCAAGTGTCGCCAAGCGAGGATTTGTATGTGTATCCCAACGACCAAACTCATCGCGAGTGAGAAATGGCTTAACCTTGGTGCAACCATCGCCCCGGCACATAAATGCACCATCAATGCTAACACAGTCACCGAGATTACCGTGCTCGGTCCAAGATAGAGCCCACTGAGTGAGAAGATACCAATGAGTGCTGATTGTGTGGTCCCAGCTTTGCTGTCGGGAATCACCATTCCGAGAACGGTGCCCATTCCAGCACCTGAGGCCATTCCGAGAAGTCCGCTCCAAATCGCCGCCCAGCGTTGGGGCGATCTCTGCGGCATATTCCATCTCGATAGACCGAGGGTAGGATGAAGCTGTGGTTCGATCGCCAACCAGACCAATCCTGCCAAAACGCCCAACGTGATCAAACGACGCGGGGGGAATTGCCGGTCGACGGCGAGCAGCAATAATGCCAGCGAGAGATATAAGAGTAGGCAATGAAAAAAGTACAATTGGATTAAGTCGGGGTACTTCAGATACCAGACGGTCCAGACGACACCAGCGTAGAAGTCTGGTTGGCGAACGGGAAGGTTTGTGCCTCCGCTGATTAATTCGACAAAGAACAGGATCACAAACTGCGCGGCCACTGCCAGTTCGACGAGTGGGTACCGGATCGGGATGTGCCACCCACAGTTGCGACAACGGCCATGCAGCTTGAGCCAGCCAAATATCGGAATGTTGTCCCGCATCTCAATCGGTTGATCGCAACTCGGGCAAGATGATTTCTTACGCACCAAGGTCATTCCGCGCGGCAGACGATACACGACGACATTTAAGAAGCTGCCAAGAGACGCCCCGACACAGAAAAACCAAAACGCGGTCATCGCCGTCATTGAAGCAATATTAGTTCGCTCAATGAGCGAGAGGTCGGTAACTTCACTATGCATAATTGACCGACACCGAAGGAGATTCTTGGATGCAAAGGTTTTGATTTCACCAAAATGTCGATCACAGTTTGACGTACGATTTGGTCGCCTCCGTACGATCAGGATTTCGACTGCGAGCGGCTTGTCGGAATCGTCTGGAAACCAAATTCCTATTGCGCAGTCTCGGCGATTCTTAAAAACGACTTCCCTTCCGCCCTCGAAACGGATGGAATACGTTGGCAATTAAGGAGATCACGATGCGTTATTAATTCCCCTCGATTCGCGAGATTGCGACCTTCGCCCCCTCTCGAACTCTTGCATCTTTGTCGCGCTGTGCTGCTTGCAAGGCCGGAATCGCGGCATTGGCCTCAGAGCCGAATTGCCCCAAACCAATTGCGGCGTTCCAACGGACACCGGCATTCTTATCCTTGAGCGACTCAATCAGGGCAGGAACAATCTTCTCGGCGTCTTGTTTCCTGAGTGGCAGTTGTCGCACCGCTGCGATGCGATCTCCCCCTTCACCCGTGTTCAGATTTTCAATCAACGCGTCGGTCGCCTCGTATTTCTCACAGCCAGTTACGAATAATGATGCTACCAACACCAAAATACAAATCTGCCAGCGCACAGTTCACCTCTCGAATCTGGAATGCCGGATAGCAAAACCAATACTAGGAATCAGAACCACCACTTCTAAAACTCTCCAATTTTATCACTTCCGGCGATCGTGGTGAGGTATTGGTAAGTGAATCCGTCAATTGAACTACCAATGAAACGAACGGATCCATCGCAGAGCAGAACGTGGACTCCGCCTGTGTGACGGCTGAAAAAAACGTCGGGGTCAAAAAAAGGGAATTGCCGGTTGGGCGTGTGTTCAGCGTTCCCATGAGCCAAGACAAAAGCTTGTGCGAAATCCGCATTGTCAAAGGGAAGCCCCGGCGGAGGCGAGTAAGGAGTGGAGTTATCTCCCGTTGCGTGCCAGGCGGGACAGCGTCCACCGGTGATGGCGCCTGTCCATGTTGCCGGCGCATGGTTACTGGATCGCTCACCTACCGCAATTGTGTTCGTGAGGCCGTCCGTGATATTGGCGGTGTTGTTACGACTGTTTCGATAGAAAAGACCGATCCCAGCTTGGCCATAGGTGGCGCCGGGCTCAGGATTGAGCGGATCCTCAGGCTGGGGATTGCCCCCGGCAGCGTCGAAACACTCAGACCAGCCATTGCATCCAACGTAATTACTAAACGCAAGGGTCGCAATCGGAGTGTTAAAGTTGCTGTCGTAAACAGAAAACGTTTCCCGCCCACCATCTGAAGGACAGCGAAAGATCGATAGCGGCTTCTGGGAAATCGTGATGTTCGAGAGGAGTCCCACCCCCTGATTGAAGTTGATTTGATTGTGAACATTGCTCTGGTCCATCATCGGCAACAGGAACGAAGCCCATCCCCACCCCGGTCCCTGATCCAGATCCGGTGTTACGTTTGGGTTCCCATTTCGATCGATGTAACCCGGGGGAAAGACGAGATGAGTGTCAAGATAGTTGTGAAGAGCCAGTCCGATTTGCTTCAAGTTGTTCTTGCACTGCGTCCGACGAGCGGCCTCGCGTGCCTGCTGAACAGCGGGCAACAAGAGTGCAATCAGCACTGCGATGATCGCAATCACCACCAATAACTCAATCAACGTAAACCCTCGCCTTGAACGACTTGCTGGGTTGATCAACGTAAACTTCCCTTACCTGAATTACACTTGAATAATGAAAATAAAATCCAGGCGAATCATCAAATGATTTCACCGTACAGCAAACCGCGACAGATTAATGATTTGTTATTTTAATATCTGCTGGAACGAAGTCGGACGTTATACGCACATCAACAAACAATTGATGGATTGATTACCTCCAATTCCTGCGAGCAGCCCGCATGACACTGAGTCTAGCTCAATCGTTGTGCAATTTCAATCCTATTGCACACAATATGCAAAATATTCTCGTATGCATAAGTGACGTCAAAAATGGGCCATCGCGATCCATGGAAAGCGTAGTTGACTTCCAGCCAAGCTGGTCAACTTTCATCAAAAAACGTGAGAAACATCGATTGGGTGTGTGTTAACTACCGAAAGAATCCCGAGAGCTGATGGCCATTCGACGGACGAACAATCAAATGCCAGTGGCTGGGCATCGAACACGATTTTTGGCGATCTGATTTGGATCGGATCGGACTCTTCCCAGCATGGTACGCCCAGCACTTTCACCGGAATTTGTCTGTGGCGAAGCACGGGAACGACCGACGACTAGAATTCCTTGAGGTACGCCGCCGAAAGGCGGCGGAAGACTCGCGAGGTATCAGCGACTTGTTTTCGAATTTGGTCGAGGGGATCGTGATCCGTCACCATATGCTCCAACTCCTCCAACCGATCCTGAAACAGGCGTGCTTTCATGAGGTGATAGTCGCTCAGTTGACCGTGACGGAGATAGGCCCCGACCTGCAAACGACGGTTCCACGCCTCACAAATCGGGATCCAATGCAGAGCCTGCTCTGACTTACCGCTCATTGCCGCCGAGAACGCCTCGGTCTTGGCGAGATTCAACTCTGCCAGTGTTTCCGTCGGGTCGGGATAGTAGGCGAAGCAGCCGACGATGCTCGCACCGACGATTGCAAGCAGCCCAAAAAACGCCAGTACAGGCCCAGGAACGACGATGTCCCATTTGAGTGACGTTGCGGCTGCCGCGATTGGCGGTTGGCGATTCAACCAGTCCTCGATCACCCAGCGGCGATCAAGCCCTTTGAGAATCAGCCCAAGCGAGGTCAGGACGATCAACATCGCTGCGCCCGCAATTTCGTGCGGTTGTGTTTCCAATCTGATGCGTCGCCAAATTTCCGCAGGGTAACCGCCACTCGGGGGCGCACCGATCTGAAAGGGCTGGCAGTAGATGTCGAATGCATGGGTGTGATCAGACGGTTCGACTTCGGTGGGGTACAGGGGGCGTTCGATTCCGTAGGAAAAGCCAATCACAATCAGCAGCATCAGGGCAAACCAGACGGTGGATTTCTTCCAGCCATAATTCAAAATCATCCAAGTCAGCAATCCAAGGTTCATACCGGCTCCAAAAACGAGCAGGATGAACGCAGCCCCTACCGAGTTGCCGTGTTGAAACATCGACCCCAATTGGCCCATCGCGGTCATCGGAGTGGCATAGGCCGGAATGGCGACTGCGGTCATCAGCAATGGCGAGTACGGATTGTCATGGCTCATGGCTCCCCCGAGGCTGCCGGGGGGCAACGCCATGCTCAGCAACCCCACACCCAAGAGCCCACAGCCGATCAGGCCCGCCGTGCTACTGACAGTCTCCCGTGCCATGAAGACCAGTACCGCCAGCAACCGCTTGACGCCGTGAGGAGTTTCGGGAGGCTCCTCAAACGTCACTTCTGTGTTGGGAAACAACCAGTCGAAAATGCTCCCGGAGATCGTCACCACGATCAGCGAGCAAAACGCGAATGCGATGATCGTGATGGGTTTGGAGAGTGTGAGTCCATACAACATCGACAATGGATCGAAGAGCGGCGACGACAAGGCGAAGGCGAAGATCGTCCCTACGGCGATGCCGCTGCGGCGCAATTGTTTTACGATGGGAATCACACCCAATGAGCAACCCGGCAGCAACATTCCAATCAGCCACGACTGAAACAGCGAGGCAACCGAGTTCGATCCGAATAGCCACCGAGTATGCTTCTGTCCCATGAGTCGATGGAAGAGGCCCGTGATACAGAGGCAGGTAAAAATGAAGGGGGTGGCCTGAAGCGCCGCCTGTGCGACCCGAAGAACCGCACCCCAGAATACGCTGGATAACATGATCCGAATCCTTTTCCTTTATTCTACACCCGGCAGTCGTTTTTCAATCTTCTCTCGTTGTCGATAGGTCACTCAAAGTCGAGCGATTGATGAGAGGCCGCCATCGTTTCCAACTCCGCGATCAACACTGCAAACCGGTCTGAGTCGAAGGGAGATCCATGATTCGAGACAGCATCGCGTGGTTTCATGATCCCCAGCAACTCCTTCGAAATCGCATTCACACGATCCCACTCTTTCTTCATGAGGTCGGTATCGGCCGCCAATTCGGGGAGTTGCCGGATGAGCTCCAAAAGCTTCTGTTTCTTCCATTCTGCGAGTGCCGCATCTGTCGAACCTTGGTTCGAAGTGAACCTCACCGATCGGCTTCGAACTTGGGCCACCGATTCGGCGAAAGTCGGACGCTGGTGAACATGGGTGTGATGCTGATGTTGATGCCCTTTATCGCCCGACGAATCGCCCGACGAATTGGTTTCACAACCGACGAGGCAAAAAGGAACCAGCAATCCCAGGCAGATCCCTGCCATGACAATCGGTCGAGTGCTTTCTGCGGATTGACCGCCGATCCGAACGAATCGTTCACGAAAGTCTGCTATCGGGACGGTGAAATGCCTGACGGACATGTTCAATCAGACTCCTGTAGGAACTTGGACGCGGTTGAGAAGTCCTTCAATCACTGGCTTCGCGTCGTCGTGTTCGATTCCAAGACGGACGATCAACACAGGCATCGCCACGTCCTGCACATCGTTCGGGGTAATGAAGCTACGCCCATCAAGGTAAGCCCATGTGAGCCATTCGCTGCCACGTCAACAGTCCGCGTGGACTGAGCCCAAGGACAATCTCGGGATGCTGACGCGAAGCTTCCGCCAGACGAACGAGATAATCCTGCACGGACTCGGCCACCGCGATTTCAGCGACACGATTCTGGATGCGAGCGAGTTGCCCTGGCAGAAACAGGCATTGATGCTCGGCAGCATGGCGACTCGCAGAGACGACTGCGTCCGCCAGCATGAGTCGTTCGTCATCTCGATGCGGATAGCCGATATTCAACTTCATCGCGAAACGATCGAGTTGTGCTTCCGGCAGCGGATACGTTCCATGTTGCTCGTGCGGATTCTGAGTGGCGATTACGAAGAACTCTGCAGCAAGGGGGTATCGAACGGTATCAATAGTCGCCTGACGTTCGGCCATTGATTCCAGCAACGCACTTTGCGTTCGCGGCGTCGCGCGATTGATCTCGTCGGCGAGGAGAATGTCCGAAAAGACCGGCCCCGGTCGAAATTCGAACTCGTGCGACTTTTGATTAAAAATGTTGAATCCGGTGATATCGCTGGGAAGCAGATCGGGTGTACACTGAACGCGAGCAAAACGACCTCCCAGTGCGTCGGCCAGCGTTTTCGCCAACGTCGTCTTGCCTAGACCTGGGCGATCTTCCAAGAGCAGGTGCCCTCGAGCCACCAAGCACGCGAGTACGAATTGCACAACATCTGCCTTACCGCGCAGAATCGAATTCAACCGAGTGCGGACGCGTTCGATATCTTCAAGATCTGCGTTAGCCGGTTTCGCGAGTCGGGGTTCAATAACAGCAGTCATTTCGCAATCTTTCGAAGCCAGCCCACGGGTTGCTGAAGGTAGTTGAATGGAAAAAGAGCATGCCGCGAGCTCGATCGATTCCACGATTGAACTGTCCCTTGATTTACCGTCCTCCACGACCAGACCAGAACCGCTTTGTGACAGACAGCGCGGTATTCAGGCAACGGAATGGACATTTCCGCAGGGCCAAAGTCGGCCCATTCGGCGAGTTCCTTAAACTGGTGGGCTGACTGTCGATCTGAGTCACTGGCACGCGAAACCGTCCGTTCGAGCCATCTCGTGGCCGTCATACCGAGTGGCCTCTTAAACCCCATCCGGTGGAAACGGCGATCAAGCAACCGAAGCGTTTGCCTGACGAAAGCCCGCTCACCACGAGCAGGCCACCACCGCCAAATTGCGGTGGAAATGAGATCCGCCACGAAATGTCGTTGGAAAAGCAGCCAAATCATGGTCGTGGCAAAAACGACAATCGCGATCACGTTCGCGACAAACCACTGCCACGCGCCGAGGGCTGCGGCCAGAAACTGCTCGCCGAGCGTCGGCGGAGGTTGCAACAACTGATAGCCGGGTGTCGGTTCAATTGGGATCCAGTTGTCGCTTCCGGCCCAGACCTCGGCCCAGAAGTGAACATCGTCCGCCGTCACCGCAGTATGCCGGGCTCGCATGTCGTAGCGTGCGGGATTGGCATAGAAGCCGCTGACAAGTCGGGTCGTGTAACCGAGGGATCTCAGCATCCATACGGCTGAAGATGCGAATTGATAGTCAGGACCGCGTCGGCTTTCGAACAGGAAATCAGCCACGGTGTGTTCGCACTCAGCAGGCGGCTTCGTAGCATGATCATGAACATAACCGCGACGGAGACGTTCGACGATCGTTTGTACTTGTGGCCAACCGAGGGGAATATCCTTGGTCAAGAGCTCGGCCAGTTCGCGTACGCGCTGCGACCGTTCGTCACTGCCAAATTGCCGATAGACTGCGGGACCGCTCGAAAGATAAACGTGTGCCTTGGGAAGTAATCGTTCATCGAGAACACGAGACTGCACGTGGATCACACTCAATGGGGGAAGTTTGTCGCGGTCCATACGGACGATGCCAGGCTGAGCCCATTCGAAGAAGTCACTTCGATCCACTTTGTCGATATGGATTCCGAGCATCTGAGTGGCGGCAGGGACTCGATTCGTATCGAGGTGGATAATTTTTAAAGCGTGCGTTTCCGGCGGACTGTAGATTTCAAGGAGTGTTGACGCCGAGACTCGCAGCCACGGTTTACCGTTCAGTGCCTGAATCTCCAATTTGGGAACATTTGTCGACAGCGAATCGGGGAACCAATCGATGCCGTCATAACGGTCAAAGGTCTCCAGCTTGAGGTGCAGAGGGACGCGACCTTTCACATACAGCAGGGCATTGGATTCGAGGTTACTCATGTTTTGGCGTTTTGTCTCACCCTGCTTACGCAACGTGGAAAACTCCTTGCCCGCCTGTTTCGATTCCGCGAGGTGACTTTCTTTTTGTTTCGCTGCGAACTCTGGAAGAAGAGAGATCGCTCGTTCCTGCTTTTCCACTTTCACGGGTTCACTATAGCTGTCGTCAAACAAGTCATAGAGGCTGGGGTCGTGTGAATTGAGAAACGGCGCGTCTTCGATCGGTGCAAAACTCTGAATATTCTCTGTCCCCGCCACGAGCGCATCACCATCCCCGACACCGCTCCGCGCCGATTCACTGTACCAGTCCGTTCCTCCTGAACTTGGCATGAACCCGCGCAAGGCGTGAGTCTGCGTTGCCGCCACGGGTAATCCGAGCAGCAGTGTCAATACGATCATCGGCAATCCAAACAGCCAGCGTTTTGAGGGCTCCGATTCAGAAGTCGCAGCCAGACGACCCCTCAGGGTTTCCCAGTAGCTCCCCATCAGCCACCAAATACCGATCACTGAAAACACCACAACCAAACCATGTAACCAGATCTGCGAGGCCAGCGCCGAGGCGAAGATTGTCAGAAATGTACTCAGAGAACAGCACATCCGCTGACAGTCATTTCGATGCGCAAAGACGGCCAACGCCAGCACTCCGTTGCGAAAATAAGCCAGCAACAGCAATTCGAGTGGCAACATGGTGTCGGTCACCCCACGAATCACGATTTCTATCATGAACGGGGCGGTGGCCAGACACAGGATCCAGATCAAATGCAACCGGGCGCCAAGTCCCGCATCATGATTCTTTTCCGCCTGAGCGACTGGTCGTCGTTTCCAGGCGCTCGTGTCCGGCGAGTTCATTCGCCGCGCGAAAAGGCTGAGAAAGGCAACAATCGCGGCCTCACAGGCTAAGGTCAGAGCAACTCTCCAGACGGGTTGTTCGCCATCGGCCGTCGCGATTTCCAACGTCAGTGTTGACAGGAGTGCAAGCAACAATGCCAAGCGATAAGAAGAACGAACCGTTTCAAAACGGTTGCCCCGATTTTGGAAGGATGGTGGCAGGGCCTGAATGCCTTGCCGTAGCTCGGTCTCATTTTTCTGGTTAACAGTCGTATCATCCTGCATGACACACTTGCCTCCATTTTCGCCGGAAATCCGAGACCACGTCATCGGGACGATCCAGCACAATCGACAATCGATTCGGCGGACGATGTTCCTCACCGCAAATCGCGCACGACTCCGCGAAGGCTGCGGTATTCAAGACAATCAGGCGTTGATCACCATGCACATGACGATGCTCGGTGCGATGTTCCAGACCAAGATCCGTCGTGATCGTGAGCTGAAACACACCACAATTGCGATGATGAATGCGGCGACATTCGTGCGACGCGTGTTCGTGATCGCAATGACCCTCGTGTCGAACGACAGACATTTCGGACCGTGATCGGTCTCCATGGCGAACCGAACGGCCATGCGGACCGTGCTCGTTGTCGCAAGGCTTCCATTTCGCGAGGGTATCGAGGAATGTTTTCATTCCGTTTGACCCCGATCGCAGGGGAATGGTCTCATGCCCAAAACAACACTCGACAGTTGCGTTCTCGCGGTGATACGCCGCGCAGACGCTGGCAGCAATCCGGATCGACCATTCCAGAGTCCCTTCACCCGAGATACCCCGATGCAAATGGGGGGCCGAGTCGAAGACGACGCGAATTGCCGACTGGGCCGCCGCCTGTCGCTCGCAAACGATCATTCGTCCCTGCCGAGCTGTTTGTGCCCAGTGAACCCGCCGCAGCGAATCACCGTCACGGAACAGTCGCGTCCCCGACATATCACCACTATCGCCGACACGTTGGTCGGAGAACAAATCATCAGACGGACGGGTTTCGGCAGCGTCAAGTAATGTTTCCAGGGGAATGAGTCTGGGCCACGCGAGGACCGTCTGCTGAACAGTGACTGGGCGACTGGCCTTTCGCAGACCGAATGGGAATCCGGTCACCAGAGTCGGGGGGACCAAAGGATATTCACCGCGACATATCGGTATGAACTCCCATTGAAACTCGGACGTTGACCAACCTGGTACGCGAGCGAGTGCCACCGATCCATGATTTGACGAGCCATGATCCGCAGCAGAAAACTTTCCGCCGAAACCTCCCTCGATCGCAATACCCCACACAGGCCAAGGCCAGCGATTTGTGATGGTCACCAAAGCCACAGCGGATTCACCTTCAGTGATCCGTCGTTGTTGGAATCGTAGCCGACAAGTGAGACCCCTCACTGCAATCGCAGGCCATAAATAGCCCAGTAGGACAACCAGCACCACCGCCCCGAACGCAACCAAGGCCAATGGCTTCACAAAGACCGCACAAGTCAGCGCGGCGACCGCTGCAAAACTGAGACTCGCAATCGGCCGCTTCATCCAATAGACCCATTGATTCGCCCACGGACAAAAGTCGTAGGTGAGCAGGCGGGACAGTCTTTGGCTCAGGGTTGCAATGGTGATCACGGTGACCTTCCTCCGAGGAGAACGGGAGGTGTAAATACACCTGGAATGATATTGCATACGACATGCAACAAAATAGTGTTTGCGCATGCAGACGAGTCTGTTTTGCGAATCAAATCGCTCAGCCATCAGCGAGCCGGGCGTTATTTGTCATCATGTTTGTGGTTGGGTTTGCTGTCTTGATGCTCGAAGTGGATATCGAGATGCGACTGGAGCGGTTTCTCGTCGATCTGAATCGATAAGTCTCCATGCAAGTAGCCGCTATCGACCAGTTTGTGAACGAAGGCGTCATCCACCAACTCAAATCGAGATGACTCCCCCGCGGTCTCACCTTCGAGTGGCGTGGCTTTCAGCGAGAGCTTCTGATCCTTGTCGAGCGTAATTGTCGCTTCGACGGATTTCGTCAGCAGAGGCGTTTTTGCGTCGGATTTCAGCAGGAAGATTCTGATTGCATGAGCATCATGATCAAGCACAAACTCGGCGTGGTAGTCGTCGCCACCCAGTTCGATCAAGGAACCGCCGTGCGGTCCGGTGCCGTAGTGAATATGCCCACCTTGATGCGAATCGTGATCGTGGCCCTTTGCATCAACTTGCTTGATTTTCTCGGTACTCATGTAGCCACTCTGGGATGGGTCACAACCGATCGCAATCAAGGAGACACCCAGCACCAGACAATTTCCCCAGCGGCAACGAAACATAAGTCAGCTCTTCCTTTCAGAGGTGAAAACAATTCTCAATGTCTACGGGGCAGGCTTTCGGCAATCGATGCGACGGAACCTTTCTCATTTCAACCCCGGCGGGATCGGCTTCGAGGCGAGCAACGTGTCGCCCGCCTGATCCAGGCCTGTGGAATGAGATTGCACCGCACATCGAGTGCATGACCAGCATCAAGATGACAGGAACGAAATACTGTTTCATGGAATTCATTCCTGCCTGCCATTCCGCTTCGTGACAGCGACCCCACGGCTTCGCAAATCGGCGACCAACGAAGAGAATCAGTTCTCGAATGCCACCATAATGCACATGCATAACAAGTGCATCATAGCATCTGTCGCAAACGCACACAAGTATCGGGTGTCTGTCAAAGTCATTTTTGAGAGTCGCCACAAAGGGCAGTCGCAGTCACCCCACCGAAGAAAACACACAAAGATAAGGGGGTAAGTCCAAAAATTTAGGAATTCCTGTCGTCAATTCCCTTTTTCGGTCGGCCTCGGGAGCGAAAGGTGGATTCGAGTCCGAAATGTTTGGCGGCTGCCTGTTGCCATGACTCTTTCCTCGATGGAAAATGTCTCTGGGGGTCATCGCCCGAGCATTCTGGTCGCGTCTCTTGACTTGCCCATGGTGCAAACTTCAGTGTGATCTGTGTTTAGCGCCTGCCCCCAATTTGTTGCCGTCCTCCCCTGCTGCTCGATTCCCCGTTTTTAAATCTCGTCAAATATCAATTCCGCCTGTCATGAATTCGAAGTGCCTCCCGTCAACGCAAAATGGGATTGCACCTGGTTCTGGTCTTCAGTGTCGACCGTGTGGCGGCCGTGAAGCCGCGTTGTGGCGGGAACTGTTGAGGCCCATCGCAAGTCTGGGATCGCTGGTCTGGGATCGCTGGTGCAATCCAATTGCTGACCGGACGGTTTCGGAAGGGGTCTTGAACCTGCAGCAGTGATTTCTATCGCGAGGTCCAGGGTGCGGCCTGTTCCCGCGAGACTGATTTGGCGTGATGTCTGTTCCGTGAAAAACGGGGACGGCACCTCGCACGGTGTCTCATTCCCGTGGATTTTTCCTGTTGGTCGGAACTGGTCCCCGTTTTTCAACACGGGGGCGACGAAAGAGTCGTATTGACCTGAACTGGCAATCTTGGATACATCCACCTCCCGTTAACAGTCTGTGGAAAAACGGGGTTAGGCACCTCGCACGATGTCTCATTCCAGCGGATTTTTCCTGTTGGTCGGAGCCAGTTCCCGTTTTACAACACTCTGTTAGACCTGTTTCCGCTGTGTGGCGTGTCGTTTTGTGGCGTTGTTTTTGTGGCTTTTCACCGTCTGGCGTTTGGTGGTTTTGACGTTTGATTCCCTGCATCGTTGATGCCCTTCACCGTTGGTTCCCGTCACCGTTGGTCAGGGAGTTGCCGGCGTTTGGATCTGATTGTCAGGTTGTTTTCATTTTTTCCTGTTGTCGTTGAATTTCTGTTCACTCTCTCATGGGACTTGATCCTACGCATGCGTTTTGTTCCGCTCACAGTGTGCTTGACCTTGATGGCGATGGCGGCCGCTTCCGTCACGGCAGCACCGTGGAGCCGTTTCAAAACCAAGACCGTTTCGAAAACCAATACCGTCGTCAATACAAAAAACAGTCGCCAAGCGGCTTCATCCAGTCCTTTCCTGGAAGAACAGGAACTTGGACCCTATTTGATTCGGTCCGAGTTTCCGCTGAGGGATGTTCACGAGCTGGTGCAGGATCTGGGGGAATTACAGCAGGATCTGGAAGAGACCCTGCGGTTGGAATGTCAGCCGCGTGCGATTCAGATTCATCTGTTTCAGAGTAAACGCAGCTATGACGATTACCTGCGGGTTCGGGTTCCGGAAGGGGTGAATCGCCAGGCGTTGTATGTACCAGGGACCGATGCTGGACGGGTTTATGCCTATCGGCAGCGGGAACTCGACATCGATGTGCGGCATGAAACCACCCATGCGTTGCTGCACACGGCCCTTCCCTATGTTCCGATCTGGATTGACGAGGGGCTGGCCGAATACTTTGAAATGCCTGCGGCCCTGCGAGCGAAAAATCATCCTCATCGCAAAGAATTACGCGATGCCATTCGCTACCAGCGGTGGCGTCCCAACCTCAAGGGGTTGGAAAGCAAACGCAAATTGATGGATATGAATGGGAAGGATTATCGCGATTCGTGGGGAATCGTTCATTTTCTGCTGCATGGGCCGGTCGAAGCCCGGCAGGGGTTGGACCAGTATTTTGAAGAGATTCTGTCGGGTGAGCCTCCGACACCGCTGAGCCAAACGCTGCGGAAACGAATTTCTGATTTGGATCAAGCGATCATCGACCACCTGAAGTAAGGACTTAGCCGCCAAACCAGTCCGGTTTTGCCAGCCAGCAAAGGCGGCCACCGTGACGGACGATCGGTCCGGAAAACTCGACCCCAGCGATCGTGCCGGGCAAATAGTCGATCTGTCCGCCGCCAATCATCCCCGCCAGGCAATGACTCATGTCTGGCTGATGTCCGATACAGAGGACTCGTTCCGCCGTCGTACGGGCGACCCGACGGAGCAGTTCATCCAGATCGACGCCGGGTGCGAGTCCATTTTCCTGGCGAACCGTCACTTGATTCCGCCCGATGGCCTCCGCGATGGTTTCTGCGGTCTGCTGTGTCCGAACCAGCGGGCTGTGCAGGATCAATTCGGGGGCCGGTTCCCGTTCCAGCAACCAGCGAGTCAACCCCGTCAGTTGCTGCCGTCCCTTCGGGGTCAAGGCTCTGGCGAAGTCCGAATGAGCCGTATCAGGATCGGCGGCTTCTCCATGCCGTGCGAGCCAGAGCTTGAGCATGGTTTCGTCACCCTTCCCTGTGCCGATGAGGCTGATTTTCCGCGATGACTGCTGCAACCTGATTCATGATGAATCACACCGAGGATGCAGCAGCTGGTTCGGCACCGAATTATTGAGGCAATGCGGGAGCGGGGGCCGGTATCGGCAGCACTGGTGTTGGTGGTGCCGGTGCGGTTTCCACCGGTTGTGGTGACTCAATCAGCGGTTGCTCTTCCTGCTGCGGTTGTTCCTGAGACTGACTTTCTTCGGCCAAGTTGTCTTGGCTCAGGTTTTCTTCGGCTGGGTTTTCCTCAACGGGGTTTTCTTCAACGGGGGAAGGAATCGCTTCGGGCCGAGGTATTTGCAGTTCTGGCGTGATCTGCGGCGTTACCGCAGGAATCGCGACTGGAATCGCAACCGGAATCGCAGCGGGAGTTGGTGGGGTGATGGCCACGGGTGCCGTTGCCAGTGGGGGGAGTGACGAGATCACTTCCGGTTTGGACGCAATGACCGGGACTGCACGGGCAGGGACGGGGGTTACGGGTGGAGCGAGCGCGGTTTTCACGGGAGGAGTGACTGGGATCGCCGCTATCGGTTGGGTGGGAGCAGCCGGCTGGGGGGCGACAGCGGGAGTTTGTGTGGCCGGTGACACCGGTTTGGCTGCCACTTGTGGAGCGGCGGTGGTGGCGGGTACTTGAGCGGCTTGGGCGGGAACCGAGGGGCGATAGGTTCCTGACGCGACGAAGACCTTTGGGTCGTCGACGATCCAGCGTGTGGACCAAGTCCGACCGTCATCCTGATTCACGATATTGAAGAAGAAGGTACTCGTCTGTTCGCAACGGTAGCCGTAGGGGAAATTCGAGTAGAGGTGATCTTTGGCGGTCAGATCCGCAATCCCCTCGTGAGCGTAATAGTGGACTTTGCCATCGGGGGTGAAGGACATTCCGAGTGTCCACCAACCGGGATGCGTGATTTTGGGGCCGGGAACTTCATGACCATTCTGGTCAGAACGAATCAACAGGATGGCGCTGTCTTCTTTCTCGCCCGTTTTCTGTTTGAGATTCAATTGGACGAAGAACCCAGGCCAGTATTGTTCGAGGGCCTTGTTGGTTTTTGAAGTTTTGAAGAAGCGGCCGGTTTTTGACGGTTTATTGATGGTGGTGGTGCAATCAGCTCGGAAACCGAAATGGCTCCCATGCCGCTGCTCCCATTGGTCGAAAGGGGGCATGTACACCCGACAGACGTAGCTGGGGGACCAGGAAACTGGCATCATGTAGCCGAGTTTTTGCTGGACACCGGCAATCAAGTCGTCCTGTTGAAACGTATAGGACCGCTGGCCGGGGATACCGGAATTGAGCGTCTGCATGGCGAGCGACCCGGTACTGCCACGGAGGCCACCAGGAGGCGTTTCAATCCGTCGGACGAAATCGGGCGTCCCGCGATAGAGGCTTTCCAAGTAAAGTCGATTGTTGGAAAAGCCAGACGGATGTCGTTCTGTCTTATCGATGTTGGAGCTTGCCTTGGGGAGGTTCAGGTTGAAAGCCCAAGTTGGGTCTTCGAAGTCATCAAAAACTTCGACAA
Source organism: Schlesneria sp. (assembly GCA_044354755.1). Classification (GTDB taxonomy): domain Bacteria; phylum Planctomycetota; class Planctomycetia; order Planctomycetales; family Planctomycetaceae; genus Schlesneria. Next base: position 16,037 of record JBIKZJ010000062.1, read on the forward strand.
TCTGTTGACCTGTTCCCGGTACGATCTGCGCCTGTGCGGGCTGGATCAGCTGAGGGAACACCAGTGCGAAAAAAAACGGCAATGTCCAGCGAATATTCATGTGAGGCATCCTGTTCCTCAAAACCGATCACGAGAAAATACTCGTGAACATCTCTCGTTAAAAACCGGCGAATCGGCGATCTCGAAAGACGAAAACCTCGACTTTGACGAGATCTCACCAGACCAGAGCGTTGCGAATATTCAAACCAATCCTGCGGGTGACTTTTCCGACTGGGAAATTTATCCGGGTGGGGTTGATTCGAAACCTCTTTGGAAATCAAGACTTCCATCAATTCGCCATTCGGGATATCGGATTGAGTGGCTGTGCTGGTTCAATGAATTCTCGGGGACTGTGGTACGACAGGTTGGATCGATTTGGCGGCAGGCGGTGAAGTTTGCCTGATCGGAAGGAATCAACCTCGCATTAATTCCGTAATCGTGGGGAAAACTGGAAAAAAAGACCGGAAACGATAGTTTGTCATCACTCTGGGGGATATGCTGCACAGAGGAGACGTTTGAAAGAGACGTTTGAATGAGTTCGAACAAGAAGGAGCGATCCATCCGGCTTCTTGAGAAGAAAGAGAGTCCTCGGGCTGATGCATCAGCGCGGGGGACTTTGTAGAGATGCGTTACAGGAGCCTGCAATCATGATGTGTCCGTTTTGTCGCCATGAAGACACAAGTGTGATCGATTCACGAGCCAGTCAACAGTTCGTGATCCGGCGTCGCCGCAAGTGCCTGGGTTGCGAGCGGCGATTTACGACTTATGAAAAAATCGAAGAATCACCGTTGAAGGTGGTGAAAAAAGATGGGACGCGAGTCCCTTTTCAACGCGAAAAAATCAAAATGGGGCTCGAAAAAGCCTGCTACAAGCGTCCGATCAGCGACGAGATGATCGAGAATGTGATTTCCGAGATTGAAGCCAATTTGTACGAACAATTTGACCGTGAGGTTCCGTCTCGTGAAATTGGTGAAAAGGCGATGGAAGCCTTGCGGCATCTCGACCATGTTGCCTTCGTCCGATTTGCTTCAGTCTATCGAGAATTCAAGGATGTGAATGACTTTGTGGAAGAGCTGCAGCCGATTTTGCGCGAAGATGCCCAGCGGTGATCACAAGTCCGCGTCACGTTTCTGACGTTTCTGGTCAAAACCGAGTCGTGAGCGTGTCGACTTTTTGCTGATTCGATCACGATCATTCAGCTTCGTAGCGGGCTCACGGCGATCACGGCGACGATCACGCGTCGAGTTCCCGCAAGTTTCAGCGTCCGAGCGGCGGCATCGGCAGTCGCACCGGTGGTGAGAATATCGTCGACGAGCAGAATGGATTTTCCGGCCAGATCTCTGTTTTGTTTGACGGCGAAGCTTCCTTGTTGCTGTTGGCGGCGGCGGGGGGTGGGGCTGGTCGCCTGTTTTGGTGTTCGCCGCTGCTTGATTAATACCGAGCGGCTCCAGGGGACGCCCAGTCGATGTCCGATTTGCCGGGACAAGATTTCGGCTGCATAATGGGGATGCAGAAAACGTCGTGACCAATGTTCGGGTACGGGGACCACGAGATCCAGGGGGAACTGGTCGAAGATTGGACGTTTCTGGTCGACGAGCACATCGGCCAGGCCCCGTGTCAGACTGCTCCCCCCTGCCCCTTTTGCACGGAGGCAGGCGACTCGCATTTGGTCACCGTAGATTCCCAGCCGAATGACTCGTTCGAAGGCAAACGATTCCTTGCGGCACTGGGGGCACCCCTGGGAAAGCTCGACAAAATCGCCGGCAGGAGCTCCGCAGCGGGGGCACTCGTTGGTTAACGAGGGTTTGAGCTGTTGGATACAGTTTTCACAGAAAACGGGCCCGATTCCCTCGATTTCCGCTCCGCATAACTGGCATTCGGGGGGGTAGACGAAGTTTAATACCGCCGAGGCCCAGGTGGAAACGGCTTGTCGGATTCCCCGGTGACAGCGATCAAATCTGTGCGTCAAGCGATTCATGCATGTCTCCGGCGAAACTTTGAGCTGTGAGAAGCCCGGCCGTGGGGCTCAGTGGAATTCCTTGATCTTCCGATCAGTCTCATTCCGATCAGTGTCATTCCGATCAGTGTCATTCCGATCAGTGTCATTCCGATCAGTGGTCGAATGCCGATTCTGGCTTGGACGCCAGCGGTTTTCCTGTCTGATCAGGGGGCTTGGCAGTGGCTGCGAAGTGCGATCGGAACGGACACTCGCTTGGCCGCGAATGATGGGGCGTTCGAAGATGAAGTCATCCGAGCTTGGCAGAGGGGGAGGAGGCAATAATTCTTCGGCGTCGGTTGTTTCAGGAACGGAATTCTCGTCGTCGAGTTCCAGTTTGAGTTCCTCAATTGTTTCGGCGGCGGACACCCGGTTTTCGGGTCGAGGTTCGTCCTGGATGGCAGTCCGTTGTTCGCGGTGCGACGTAAGGCTGACAGCAGGTCGCAGGCAGGTGCTGATTTGCGTTTTTTGATTGGCTGCCAACCGCGTTGGGATCGACGAGATCTGAGGCAGAGTCTCGGCTGGGATTAGGAAGACTTGAGGTGCTGGGGGTAACGAGTTTTCGGCGAACTCGGACCGTTGCGGCGTCATGTTTCCCGCGAGTTGATTGTTGCTGAGTCCGGCCCGTTGATCACCACGGGCGATTTGAATGGCCGCCAATTTCTGCAGCGCGTCAGCCTCGGGATAGAGCCTGCGATACGTGTCGAAACTCGCACTATCTTTTTTCAGCCAGGCGCGGGAGGAGGCAAGCAT
>JBIKZJ010000063.1:0-18792 GCA_044354755.1 Schlesneria sp.
AAGTGCTCCCATCGCGGCGTTATCAGTACAAAACTCACGCTCGGCGATTACCAATTCGATTTTTCGCCGGCTGGCCAGTTCACCAAGCTGCTGGCGAAAAAGAGTATTGGCCGCGACACCGCCCCCCACGAGTAAGGTACGGCGACCGGTTTGTTTCAGGGCTTGATCACATTTTCCAATCAATGAATCCACGACCGCCGCTTGAAAGCTGGCGGCCAGATCCGCGACACGTTGAGGCGTCAGCGGAACTGGCTGGGCTCGTGCCCCCGGCGTCCCCTTCGCCGCATAAAGCACCGCCGTCTTCAGCCCACTGAAGCTAAAATCCAGCCGGGCATCATGTAAAAACGCTCTGGGAAACTTCACTGCCTGCGGGTCACCGTTTCGGGCCACGACTTCGATTTGTGGACCACCAGGATAATCCAGCCCCAGAATTTGCGCGACCTTATCAAACGCCTCACCCGCGGCATCGTCGGTCGTTGAACCGAGTAACTCGAAATCGACTGGTGAGCGGCAGTCGTAAAGATTCGAATGCCCGCCGCTGACGACAAAGCCGACGGCGGGAAAGAGATCACGCCCGGCCGCCATACGACAGGCGTAGATATGGGCTTCAATATGATTGATGGAAATCAGTGGAATCCCCAGCACCAGGGCGAGTGTTTTGGCGCTGGTGAGTCCGACCAGCAATGAGCCGACCAATCCAGGGTGGGTTGCAACCGCAATCGCCCCCAAATCGGACAGAGCCGCATTGGCCTGCCGGAGCGCCTCATCAATGACCGGGAGAATCCGTTCAAGATGGGCGCGTGAGGCGATCTCGGGAACAACCCCCCCAAAACGCTCATGCAACTCGTGCTGAGTGGCAACAACGTTCGAGAGGACTTGCCGATTGCGATTGATCACCGCCGCGGCCGTTTCGTCACAGGACGATTCGATCGCCAAGAGGAGTTTGCCTGCTGGTAGTTCCACGCTTATTTTGCCGGTACTTTAAAGAGACGCGCATTGATGGACTTGACCGACTCTCCGCGAGCAGCGATGGCCAGCTTTCCATTGAGCTTAATCGTTTTGGGAGGAAGGCAAACCGTCTCGTTACAGGCCTGATAATTGATGCTGATTTCCATGTCATCAACCTGCCCTCCTGCCCCTTCAGGAATCATCAGAGTTCCCCGAATGGTGACTACTCCTTCATAGACGGAGGCTTCGACATCTTCCCCCGCCATTTTCAATCCGTTCCCTTTAGGGTAGACCGCATCCGTGAGCTTGATACCGGCCTTGGATTTGAAGGAAACTTTGGTCGGAATGAGATGATCAGGGCTGGGAGGATTGGCATTGATGTGCCACGCCTCTTTTACGTCCAGCAAAATGACGATCCGGCAAGTCCCCCCTGCTGGAAGCTTGTCGACGGACAGGTAGGCTCGCCCCTTCACCAGTTCGTCCTTTTTGGGGCGTTCCTCTTTTTGGTCCGCCAATAAGATCAGGGGATCCTCGGCCGTGGTTTTCGTTACGGTACCACCGACCGGAATGACTTGATCCTTCGGCTGCTCTATGGCCCCTTGTCCAGGTCCTTCCGCATCCAGCAATTCGAGCGTTGCCAAGGCGAGGTTGCACATGCCTCGTGGCGTTTGCTCGATGTTGGGGGCAAATAATTCAATCGTCGCCCGCGCCTCGTCCCGATAGGCCTGGTTCCCCGTTTTTTTGGACAGCTTGATGAGATTGCGGGCACTGAGACTATTTCCGGCGGGAAGAACACCATCGTACGAGTTCTTGGTTCTGGCAATCAATTCTTCATGGTGATGCGACGTGAAATAAAATCCACCATTGGTTTCGTCGAGGAACAGCCGCAGCTGTTCATCCTGGAGTTGTTTGGCGGCCTTTAACCATTTCGGATCGTCCGTCGCGTCGTGAAGTGCCAGTAGCCCATCAATCAGAAAGGCATAATCATCAAGATACGCATTCAGCTTGGCTTGCCCGGAGGTATGGACATGGAGCAGTCGCCCCTGAGGATCTCGCAGATTCGCGAGCAAAAAATTGGCCGCGAGTTCCGCTGTTCTGGCATATTCCGGGTGCTGCAGTGACGAAGCGGCACGGGCATACGCCCCGATCATCAGTCCGTTCCAGCAGGTCAAGACTTTCTCGTCCCGCAACGGTTTTTTTCGCTTGTTACGAACATCCCGCAGTTTTTTTCTCGCAGAACTGAATTCATCACGCTCGGAACCCGCCAGTGATCCATCCAAGATCAGTGATTCGGTCGCTGCGGGGAGGGGAAGTCGTTTGGGGGAAAGTCTGAGCACATTACCGTGCTCAAAATCCGACAAATCCTTGACACGATAGCCGTTTCGAAACGCGGCTGCGTTCGCACCGAGGATGTTGTCGATTTCGTCCGCGTCCCAGACGTAAAACTCTCCTTCGATCCCATCGGTTTCGGCATCCAATGCCGAATAGAATCCCCCTTCTGGTGATGTCATTTCGGTAGCAATGAATTCGAAGAGCTCCTCTGCGACTTGTTTGTACAGCGGTTTCTGCGTCGCACGATATGCCTCGACATAGACATCTGCGAGTTGTGCCTGGTCGTAGAGCATTTTTTCGAAATGCGGAACATCCCAGCGACGATCGACCGAATAGCGATGGAATCCACCGCCCACGTGATCACGAATTCCGCCACAAGCCATTTGCATCAAAGTCAGGTCCAGCAGTTTGGAGATCTCGGGTTTGGGAGTTCGCCGCAATGACTGCTGAATAAAAATCAGCTTGGCCGGAGTCGGAAATTTGGGGCCCTCGGCCCGTTGGGAATGGAAATCGATTCCCCCAAACTCCGTGTCAAAACTGGACGACGTGGCCAGAAATGCGGTCTCGGCCAACTGAGGCGAGATCGCCACGGGTTTGAGAGACATCTTGGGACGCATCAGCCGCCGCGTTTCGTTGGCAATGATGTCCGCGTTGGCCTCCATCTGCTCCTGTTTGTTTTTCCAGATGTCGATCAACTTTTCCAGAATCGTGGGAAACCCCTGATTACCATCCGTGTCCTCAGGGGGAAAATACGTTCCTCCCGCCACAGGTTTCCCCTCGGCAGTCAAAAACATCGACAGCGGCCATCCCCCATTCGACGGCGAGCCAATCATCTGGTAGTAGACCTGCAGGGCGGTCATGTAGATATCGTCCACGTCCGGGCGTTCTTCCCGATCCACCTTGATACACACAAAATGGTCGTTCAGAGTTTTCGCAATCGCTTGATTGGTGAAAACCTTTCGTTCCATCACATGACACCAATAGCAACTGCTATAGCCCACAGACAGGAAGACCAGTTTGCCCTCTTTTTTTGCCTTTTCGAAGGCTTCCGGCCCCCAAGGATACCATTCCACCGGGTTATGAGCATGCAAGAGCAGATAGGGGCTGCTCTCTTTTGCGAGTCGATTGGCGGGGAGTTTCGACTTTCCTGGCGTCTCTTGCGCAGAAATGCCCCGCGCAAAACCAGCCTCGAACAGAACCAGCGCCATGACGAGCATAACGCTAACACGGGTGAAGGAGATGAAATGCATATCGCGTCCTGCCTTATACCAAGTCCTTTTGTGCCCACGGAATCAATCAGACGCCAGTCGGCTCGTCTCCAATTCTAATTTCTTGGGGAGATCGCCGAAAGGGGAACGACCGAAAAGGTGAATTCTGTCGTAAAAGTCGTATAAAAACCCAGAGCCATCTCGACCCGACTCCCCCAAACTCCGTAAAAAACAGTCTGGGGAAGACCCGATTCGATCATGGCGATCGACGAGCAGCTTCCAATTCTGTTGGCCGTGGCCCAAAACTCGGCACAAAAACCCCGTTCGCCATTTCCTTCAAAGTCGCAATTCGGCAGAATAGAATTCATGACAAATGCGACATCCAACCTCATTCAGCATCCCCGGCCGATCCAGACGCGAACCAACCCCACGACAGTGACGGGCCCGCTACCGATCTTGAAAATTGGTCAAGTCCCGATTGGTTTCCCGGTTGTCCAGGCGGCTCTCAGCGGCTACAGCGACGGGCCGATGCGAGTTATCGCTCGACGTTTGGGGGCCAGTTACACCGTTGCAGAGGTAATGATTGACCGCTTTGTACTCGACTTGAAACAGCGACACCGGACTCGGAGGCATCTCCGCGTGACCGACGAAGAGCACCCGGTGGGTGGCCAATTAATGGGTTCAGACCCAGCCAGCTTCGGGCCTGCGGCACAAAAACTGGTTGAAGTCGGGTTTGATGTCATCGACATCAATTTTGGCTGTCCCGTAAAATCCACAGCCGGTTCCTGCCGGGGAGGCTATTTGTTGAGCGAACCGGAGGTTGCGATGGAAATCGTCAGCCGCACACGGGAAGCGGTTCCAAGCGAAATCCCGGTCACGTTGAAAATGCGGCGGGGATTGGATGATTCCGCCAAAAGTCTGGACGATTTTTATCGGATTCTGGATGGTGCATTCGCGCGGGGCGTGGCAGCGATCACGGTGCATGGCCGGACAGTCCAGCAAAAATACATTGGCCCAAGCAACTGGGACTTTTTATTCGATGTGAAAAAACATGCGGGATCTCGCACGATCTTGGGGAGCGGTGATTTGTTTACCGCCGAGGCTTGCCTGGAGATGCTGCGAGCGACCGGGGTCGACGGCGTTTCTGTGGCTCGAGGGGCGATCGGCAATCCGTGGATTTTTTCGCAAGCCCGTGCACTTGCCAAGGGCCTGCCGTTGCCGCAACCCAGCATTGCAGAGCAGCGCCGGGTGATGGAACTGCAATTTCAACTCTGCCTGCAATCCAGTGAGCTTGCGCAAACGCTGGCAACCATGCGAACATTCGGAATCAAATTCGCTCAGCAACAATCCCAGACCGAAGAGACGCGCAACGCTTTTACTCGGATTCAAACGATTGAAGACTGGCAAGCAGTGCTCGATCGCTGGTATCCGATCGACGAATGCACGACCGGCAATCGATGAGTGAGGAAAAACGGCGATGGGAAACGAGGATCTCAAACAACCGCTGGCAAAATCCGACCAACTCAGTCATGGAATCGAGGAAACTGGGCCGGGGGTGGCTGTGGACCGAATTTCTTGCAGAAATCTTCTTCTCGTTGAGAAAAAACCGACAATCCTTGATGAAAATACCGATTTCTCGCCGATTTTTGTTCGACCGATCGAATCGATCGAGGCCGCTCACAGGAAGAATCTGTGATTGTTTCCCTAATTTTGAGACGATTTTCAGAACGGGAGGCAGAGATTGAGGCGATTGCGTTGCAGCCGAATCGTTGCTTCGTTAAACTTCTTGGTCCTCACGTCGGCCGTCACCGATGAGCGCAGTTTTCATGGTGAAACGGCTCCGAGTTTGAAATTATCTTCAAGGTACGTGTTTTCATGTCGAAGGAAGCAAAACTGGTCGTCAGATTGCGTGCGGAACAAGGTTCTGCAGCGTGCCGGCGATTGCGATGGAGTGGGCAGGTTCCGGGCAATATCTATGGCCACAACGCGCCACCGGTCTCGGTGGTTATCGGTTCTGATCAATTGACCCCTGTGCTGATGTCCGGTGCGAAGGTGGTCGATGTCGAGCTTGATGGCAAGATTGACAAGGCTGTTGTGCGGGAAATTCAATGGGACACATTTGGGCGTACGATTAATCACTTTGACTTACTTCGGGTCGACCCGAATGAGCGAGTGAATATCGTTGTTCCGCTCGAACTCAAGGGAACAGCTCCCGGTGTCGTCATGGGTGGTGTGCTCGAGCACGTCATGCACTCGATCACGATTGACTGCCTCGCCTACCAGATTCCCGATTCCATCGCGGTTCGAATTGGTTCACTCGGCTTGGGTAAATCGATTCATGTTTCGGATTTGGTGCTCCCGGAAGGCTCGCATGCCCATGCGGCTCCTGATGCAATCGTGGTACACGTTGTTACCGCAAAGATGCAAGAAGAGACCGCCAGTGCCTCGCCTCTGGAGCCAGAAGTGGTTGGCAAGAAGGTTGCCGCTGATGCAGCTGACGGAAAAGATGACAAGAAGGATGCGAAGAAGAAATAATCAGCGGATTGTTGTCGCCGCCAGCACCGTTCCGAGTGTTATGTGGGTCGACAGCAATTTGATGGTCAACATTTTTTTCGCTGGAGCTGGAGTCTCTTCATGAAGTTGATCGTCGGGTTAGGGAACCCGGGATCCTCTTACGAGGGGACGCGGCACAATGTTGGTTTCGAGGTCCTGGCCGAGTTGGGAATGCGGTGGCGAGTTGCGAGGCCAAAGCGTAAGTTTGAGGCCGAGTTACAAGATGCGGTGTTTCAAGATCAGAAAATCGTGTTGGCTGCCCCACAAACGTTCATGAATTTGAGTGGACGCAGCATCCAGCAGGTCGTCCAGTTTTATCAGATTCCCTTTGGTGATATTCTGGTGGTCTGTGACGATATGAATTTGAAGCTGGGCCAATTACGATTGAGACCGACGGGCTCGGCAGGTGGACAGAAGGGTTTACAGAGTATTTTACAGGTTTGTGGTACCGAAGGGATCCCCAGACTCAGAATCGGGGTTGGCAGGCCACCTGAGCAGATGGATGTATCTGCTTATGTGCTGTCAAAGTTTCGAAAAGACGAAATTCCGCAAATCGATAACTCCATCAGAAACGCAGCAAGTGGCATCGAGATTTGGATACGGGACGGGACGGCGGCAGCCATGAATGTGATCAATCCCGTACTGGCGGATCCTCAAGACGGACATCCTAAAGACGGACATCCTAAAGACGGACATCCTAAAGACGGACAGGGCGAAGGCAAAAAGAAGTAAACGACATTCGAAATCGAGTGCTCAAGTTGATGCAGGTCGGAATCCAGTTGTTGCGGCGATGTGTTTCATCTCTGCGAAAATTCAGCAAAAAGTATCAAGCGGACGTGGGTTTCATCTCTCGTGTGATGAATCAGCGCGAGAAATGATTAAAGATCTTGGGGAGAGTATTTTGACCGAGTACATGTACGAGGGGATGTTCCTGGTTGACAGCAACCGATATGCGGCCGACCCCGAAGGGACGCAGCAAGCGGTTCTTGGTATGCTGGAACGAGTGGGAGCCAAGGTTGTCGCGTCGCGTCCCTGGCAAGAAGGAAAGCTTTGCTATCCAATCGAAGGTCAGCGCAAGGGTCTTTATTACCTTGCCTGCTTCACGATGGATGGCGGTAGCATGACCGAATTGAACCGATTGAGTAAGCTCAATGACGCTGTCATGCGTCAGTTGGTGCTGCGACATCCCAAAGTCATTTTTGATGCGATGGTTGATGCGTTGACTCAACACGACGGTGCGATCCATAGTCCAGAACAAAAAGCAGATCGTGAAAGCCGCAGTGATCGCCCTGTTGAAGCAGAAGAGGGTGGCGAAGAGATTTGATGGTTGGAACTGTTACCGGTCCAGGCTTTAGGTGGCAGGTGATCAATCATCGCAGTCTCCGACAGTGAGAGCGTAAACGGTTGCTGGATTCATTTGACGAGAGGAGTTTGATCAATGGCAAGTTTTAACAAAGTGATTCTTGTAGGAAATTTGACGCGTGACCCTCAAGTCAAATACACCACCGGTGGTACGGCTGTGACGGAAATCGGATTGGCAGTCAATCGACGCTGGATGGACAAACAGTCAAATCAGTGGAAGGACGAAACCACGTTTGTGGATGTCACCCTTTGGGGTCGAACTGCGGAAATCGCCGGTGAATACCTCGCAAAAGGTCGTCCGGTACTGATCGAGGGGCGGTTGCAACTGGATACATGGGATGACCGAGAAAGCGGGCAGAAACGGAGTAAACTGCGTGTCGTTGGTGAAAACATGACGATGCTTGGCGGTAAAGGTGATAATCCGGGCGGTGGTGGCGGTGGCGGTGGCCGAAGTCAAGGTGCGAGTCAACCAAGAAGCGCGGCACCTGAATCTGATCATGAACCGGGTGACTCGGGTGGTAATTATACCCCGAATTTTGATGATCATCCGTCGTCAGGATCGCAGGGTGACGAAATCCCGTTTTGATCATGGGATTGCGATTGGGTTGATGGGCTGTTCCGGTGGAACACCACGATCAATGAGAAAAATAGCCGGGGGTTGATCCTGGTCAATACAGGGATTAAGTTGGGTATCCTTTGTGCCCAGCTCAAACAGGCGCTGGGGATCGGATTTCCCGGCAATCAAGACGATTTAAAACAAGTAAGTCATCGCGACGGAATTGAAAATCATGGCTCGTAGTACACATTCTGCTTCTGGTCGTCCCCGAATTACTCGACAAGTTGAACTCTTGCTCGCTGCTGACGTTGAGCACTTGGGCAATACGGGCGATATCGTTCGAGTGAAACCGGGATACGCTCGTAATTATCTCATGCCCAATGGCTTGGCCACCGTCGCAACCGAAATTAACAAGCGAATGGTGAAGCGTCATCAGGAAAATCTGGTGGAATTGCAGAAGCAGAAGATGATTGCTTTGCAAAAACGAGCCGAGGCCATTGCGAAATACAGTGTGACGCTCGAAGCAATCGCCAACGAAGAAGGTCATCTTTATGGTTCGATCATGGGTGGCGACATCAGCAAGGCACTCAAAACCGCTGGCTACCAAGTGGAAGCCGACAACGTCAAGTTGGACGGCCCAATCAAGGAACTCGGCATGTACACCGTCAAAATTCATCTTCATGGTGATGTGAAGACCGAAATTAAGGTCTGGGTTGTTCCCGCCGCCAAGAAGTAATCGTGGTGCTGCTGGAAAGGGTCCCTGTTTGACCCGCTCTGGTGGCTGCGAGCATGCTTTGAAGAAAATCGGTTGCGGTTGCGATTTCAGTCTCTGCTGGAAATCGATCGCTGCGACAAATTGAGAGAGCGACGTGACCATTTGGCTACGTCGCTTTTTTTAATACGCGTGCGCGAATCAATTGGTCCGCATTGTCCGAAACATTCAATTTGCTGAAAATTTCCCGAGTCCGGTCACCTCGTGACAAGAATTTCGTTGGTCAAGTGACGACTAAAGGGAAACATGGGAAACTGAAGTGTTCATCCCGTGAAGCGATGGATTGATTGTTCGAGTGTACTAGACCTTACGGAGATATCTCAGATGGCAGAGCAACTCATTCCGTCATCCGCTCGCCTTCCCCCGCAGAATCTGACGGCAGAGCGAAGTCTGCTCGGATGTCTGTTGCTCGAGAATAACGCCATGGATGAAGTGGCGGATGTCTTGAAAGCAGATCATTTTTACAGTGATATCCATCAGCTGATGTATGCCACCATCAGCAAGATGCGCGAGGCGGGGAAAGCGGTCGATCTGGTGACCCTTGCGGATGAGCTCGGAGAACGAAACCAACTGGCTGAAATTGGTGGTCCCGCGTATCTCGTTGAAATCGTCGAGTCGGTCCCCTATGCGGCACACGTAAAATACTACGCTGAGATCATTCGCGATAAGTGGATCCAACGGAGCCTGACCAACGTTTGTACCGAGGTTTTGCGTGAGTGTTATGAAGGGAGTGACGAGACTGCTGACGTCCTCAAGCGAGCGGAAACGGGGATCTTCGGAATCTTCGAACAGCAAGAAACCGCATCCAAAATCGGCATGGATGACATCATGCATGATACTTTGGACCGTATCAACGCGCGACTTGGTAAAGAGGGAAACATCAGTGGATTGTCGACCGGCTTTATCGACCTCGATCGGCAAACGAATGGTTTTCAGCCTTCTGAGCTAGTCATTTTGGCCGCACGTCCCTCCATGGGTAAGACGGCACTCGTTTGTAATATCGCTGAATGGGTGGCTGGGGCTGGCGAAACGGCGACGGTGATTTTTAGTCTTGAACAATCAAAACTGGAATTGGCAGAACGATTCCTTTGCATTCGGGCCAAACTCGACGGCCACCGACTCAGAAAGGGGTTACTCGAACCGGCAGAAAGACACGCTTTGCTGGAAGCTTCGTCTGAACTCAGCCGACTCCCCTTATTCATTGATGACAGTCCCGGCCGAACCGTGGCCCAGATCAGTGCCATTTGTCGCCGACTCAAGCGCCGAAACAACCTGGGCCTGGTGATCATTGATTACTTGCAGCTGATCGAACCGGAAGACAAGCGAGCGAATCGAGAACAGCAGATTGCCCAAATCACGCGGCGATTAAAGGGGATCGCCAAAGAAAACAGTTTGCCGTTGATTGCGTTATCACAGCTCAATCGTGGGGTGGAATTACGAGAAGACAAACGGCCGCGACTGGCAGACCTTCGTGAAAGTGGCGCCATCGAGCAGGATGCCGATATCGTGATGTTCCTGCACCGTCCCGACGCCTATAATCCCGAGGACAAACCGGGTCTGGCTGAAGTGATCGTCGCCAAGCATCGATCGGGTCCTACAGGGATTGTCAGTCTGGCCTGGAGACGGGAGTCGATGCGATTTGATAATTATGAAGGATCCGTCGATCATTCCGTTGCCGAAAATTTCTAGCGACAACGGAACAATCAAAACGGTGATCGGTTACTTCAATTTTTCCACAAGTTCCTGGATCGCCTTGCTGTCCTCAGCCGCCTTAACCATCGTGTTTTTTGCGGCAACCTTGCCCGACTTATCAATCACAAAGGTCCAGCGAGCGGTCGTAATCGACCTGGTAAGCTGCTCTTCTTTTCCATCAATCGTCGCCTTCACGGTTTTTTCACCGGCAGTTACGGGAACTCCGAACGTTTCTGCCACTTTTCCATCCACATCTGCCAACAGGGAAAAATTGAGGTTATGGGCCTTCTTGAATAACTGATGGTTTCTGACCGAGTCACCACTCACACCAATGACCTCAACTCCTTTGTCCTTCAAGGACTTCATATCATCGCGAAACCCACAGGCTTGCTTGGTGCATCCTCCCGTCATGTCAGCGGGATAGAAATAGATCACGACAACATGTTTTCCCAGATGATCGGCCGACTTCCAGTCTTTGCCTGAATCCTCTTTCGCCTGAAACGGGGGAACCGCATCACCAACCTTCAAATCCACGGGGGTCTGGGCCACCAGGGGGTGGCTGATAACGCCCAGTAAAAACAACACAGCGGCCAGAACAGGGGGGTTTGCAAACATCATCACCTCGTTAAAGAGTGGAAGAGACTTTCGTTCCCAGCACGCACCAATCGCAAAAACATTACGATTGGACAAGAAACGACGGTACTGGCAGGGGGATTCGTCGGGAAGACTGTTTCTCATGCCTCCGTTACGGTTAGCATACGGCGAGAGAAAATCGAGCGTCAACCGAGGGGGGGGGCCTGTCAACTTAAAACCGATTGACGGGTGAGGTCGCGCGTTTCTCGATTCTGATTGTTACCGGAAGTTTTCATGCTGAATTCGCCTCTTTTTCGCCGAATGTTCCTCGTATCGAGTGGATTTGGCTTTTTCTGCCTGATGATTCTCGGAGTGGCTTGCCTCTCGGTCCCTGCCCCGAATCCGATCGGCTCGATGTTGCTCTGGCGAATCCTGATCGCTGCAGCATTGTTGCTTTTGGTTGGCTTGTCGATCATGGCGTACATTGTGCAACTCGGGTTGTCATCACTGGCCGAACTCTCGGATGCGGCGACAAAGATGTCGAGCGGACAGTTACCGCCTCGGCTGCATGCAGAGACCGAGAATGAATTGGGACAGCTCAGTAATCTCTTCAATGAAATGTTTCAAAATATTGAGTCACGCCAGACGGAATTACAGCGGAATCAGAATCGGATCCAGCGCGACAATGAGCAGCTTGCGACGGTACTCGAAGCCATGGTCGAAGGGGTCATTGCGGTGGATCGCGACGAGCAGATTCTGCTTGCCAATATGGCCGCCATCAGACTTTTGAATCTCAAGGCACTTCAAGTCGTCGGCACACGGATCTGGGAAACAATCCGATTGCCACAAATTCACGAATTGATCCGGCTGACGTTGGATGATCACCAGAGTCAGCACCGGATGGAATTCGATGTCCCCTGGACTCATTCCACCGTCGCCGTAGTCGCCTCAAAATTGCCTGGAAACCCTTGCCCCGGCGTGGTTCTCGTATTGCATGATGTCACGGAATTGCGACGCTTAGAGAATCTGCGGAGAGATTTCGTTTCGAATGTTTCGCATGAACTGAAAACACCACTTTCGGCCATCGCGGCCTACACCGAAACACTGCTCAGTGGGGGCTTGGAAGATGGCGATTATGGTCGTCTATTCGTCTCACGCATCGCGGAACAATCGGATCGACTGAATTCGTTGATTTTGGATTTGCTCGAACTGGCTCGAATCGAGTCGGGTGAAAACGACTTGAGCGTGGATGCGGTGGACGTGAACGAGGTACTGAGAACCAGTGCCGAGGCCCATCAGGCGATTGCCGAACCCAAACAACTCACGCTGAAAATGTTGTTGTCAGAGACCCCGCTCTTTGCACAAGCCGATTCCGAAGGGTTACGGACAATCATTGATAATCTCATTGGTAATGCCGTGAATTATACTCGTCCCGGAGGACTGGTGACCATTCGCTCCCGACGAGAATCCAGCTGGATTATGATCGAAGTCGAAGACAACGGGGTCGGTATTGCGAAAGAATTCCAGGCAAGGATTTTTGAACGATTCTTCCGGGTGGATCGCGCTCGTTCACGCGAGGTAGGCGGTACCGGCTTGGGTCTTTCCATCGTGAAACATCTTTGCCAAATCTTTGGTGGTACCATCAAAGTCAACAGTCAGGTTGGCAAAGGGAGCAACTTTATTGTTCAGCTCAAAGCTGCTCCTTAGTCCGGTGTAACAATGAGTCCCGTGTAACAATGAGTTCCGTGAAACAGGACCTCCCCTGCAAGCAACTCGCGACCACACGATTCGGCTTACTGGTTTTGATTGGCTTCGTGACATGGTCTTTCTTGTACTTCGTCAACGAGCCCTGCAAACGGGTTCAACGTCAAAGCCTGGAGCAGCTGCTTGGCGTTTTCGAGTTGCTGGAACTTACGTCCGTTTTCCAGGGACATTGCCTGCGCGAACTCGCGACGCTGGCGATCACTGACGACGAATTCATTCAGGATCAGGCAACACCATTTGATTCCGTAGACCGGAAACAGAAGATGAATTCGATGGATCAATTGCGGTTCAGAATCGGGTGTCATGAACGCGGAAATCAGCCCTTTTGCCCACTGTCGGGGTACCGGGAATTGCGGTTGCCAGAAAAAATCACACACCAGCTTGGCGGGATCATCCCAACCCGCGTATTCAAAATCGAGAAATCGGAGTTGGCCCCCTCGTTCGAGTAGGGCATTATGAAAACCAAAATCGGACGGCGAAAGACAACGCTGTGACTGAGGCAGCTTTTCCGTCAGTGAATGCAAGATGTCGGTGGAACGTACGTTTTCCTGGAGGGAATTCCAAACAGGCCGTAGCGATTTTTGCAACCAGTCCTGGAGTTCTGCGTCGAGCCGTTCATTCACTGCGAGCTTTTCCAAACGCTCAATGCGGTGCTCCACACAGGCAAGGTGCTCTTCCATCGAAAAGCAGGATTCAGCCGCCTGAGCAATCTTCATCGCGGCAGGATGATCACGAAATCGATTCACCTCGGCAACATAGCTGGCAGCCTGCTCAACATGATTGGCTGAGATCTGATTCTGTTCCAAATGGCGACCCGTGATGAACTCGAACAAACTGGCGCGGTGCAGCGAGTCTGTCGCGATCGGTTCAGGGCAGGCTCGCACCCCCAGTTGCCAGCAGAACGTCGACCAGTCCCATTCCGAGCCACAGCGATCCCGTCCACCAGAGGGATCTTGAAAATACTGTTTGAATAACCAGTGTCCCCTAGGACTAGCAATCCGATACGCGCGGTTATTTCGGCCGCCTGCAATGGCCTCGATCCCGCAAAGCGGCCCCAAATCCGCATTCCTAAGCAGGTTGTCTGCCACCTTGGCCGTTTCCGACAGCAAATCGATCTGAGTCATGGCCGGCGTTCCTTGTTGATCACCGCCGCCGCATCAGACCAATTCTTCAATGTGAAAAGATCGTTGTGAATCGCGGAAAACTGGTGATGCGGATCAAACAGGATCCGCCCGACCTCGGGAGGAAATTGAGAATCCGTCAGGATTTCCGGAAGGTCATCAATGAACCAATCACATTTTAATTCGCGAATTCGCGCTAACTTATCGGCTTTGGTCAGTTCAAAAAACAGCTGCTCGTCACCCAGACGTGTGGCGGCCGGGCCAAGCATTCCCTGGCCAAGTATTCCCTGACCAAGTATTCCCTGACTGAGCAGCCAATTTCTTGCTGCGGCATGCAGATCGTACTCGGGACCAGCAATCGGCGTTCGGGTTTTGTGACTGACGATAAAAACCTGCCAGCCTCGGCGACGAAAATCGGCAACGGCTGAAACCGAGCCGGGAAAAGGATCCGCTTCCAGAATTCGGGGACCGTATGCCTGTCCCTGAAGTGCCGTCCAGGTTGACTCGAGATTCGCTTGGCGCAAATGATCACGTACTGCATCTTTGCGATGAGGAATCGAGGTATCAATCAGCCCACCTTCGCAGGCCAATTCCCAGAATAATTCGTCGTAGCAGGCCAGTGTATTATCGAAATCGATTCCGATTCGCATGATCTTGTCCTAAACCAATGACATGTCGATCAACGGTCGAGGAACCACTCCCGCTTCGAGATCCTCCAAGGCCTGGTTGATGTTTTGCAGCGAATACCTGTGATCAATCAGCGACTGTAACGGCAACTTGTTCGCCCGCAGCAACCGCTGATATCGCGGAAAATCACGCTCAGGAAAATTATCCCCACCCCATGTTCCGAAGATCCGCTTCCCTTGGTTCAGTTGTCGTGGATCGAACTGCCACGTCTCACCAAACGGAGCGTTGCCGGCAATCACCGTCGTTCCCCCCTGAGCCCGGACCGACTCGAGGGATTGCTGCATGACCGCCGCCCGACCTGTCGCTTCAATGGCAATATCGACTCCTCCCGGACAGAGGGACAAGATCGATTCGACAGGGTTTGCTTCGGTCACGCAAATCGTATGGGTGGCCCCCAGCGTTCTGGCCAGAGTCAGCTTCTCTGGATGGCGATCCACCGCAATCAGCGGGGTCGCACCCGAGGCGGCGGCGGCTGACAGCGCGCACAGCCCGATCCCCCCCACTCCAAACACCGCCACACTTTGCCCTGCCCGAACGGCGGCCGTATTGAAAACCATTCCGGCACCGGTCGGGATTGCACAACCGAGTAGCGCCGCGAGGTCCATGGGCAATTCCGAATCAAGTCGGGTTAATCGATTTTCACTGATGACCGAAAACCGACTAAAAGTGGTGATGGCGCCCGAATTAACCAGTGTCCCCTTCCAGCCATATTGTGTTCCAGGGACATCCGCCCCATTACCTTTGATCCACGAAAGCACTACCCGATCACCCGCTTGCACGCGTGAGACATTCCCACCCGTCTCACGAACGATTCCACTCCCCTCATGCCCCAGACAGTGCGGGAGAAACCGATCGGCACCACGCAGACCACGGGCTTCCATCACCTGTGTGTGACAAACGCCGCTATAGACGATTTCCACCAGCACCTGCCCCAGCTTCAACGCAGGGATTTCCAGATCGACAAGCTCTAATGGTCGACCCAATTCCACCAGAATCGCGGCAGTTGTCTTCATTCCAGGACCTTTTTGAATTGTATTGAATTGACGGTCAAGAGTACTCGGGTGGATCACGCGAGGGCTGCCATTCGGATGATCACTTGGCGAGGGTGTGAAGCCTCCGCTGGGAAATTCCTGGTGGCTTGGAAATTCCGAGTGACACACACCCGGTGACACACAACATTCCCCGAATTCATCACTTCATTTCCGTCTGCCCCCACACCACCTGAATTTGATTTGCGAGTGATTCGGGGGTGAGTCCGCAAAAGCTCAGGGCGTGCTCTTGTTCACCGGAATGAGACAGAATCTGGTCCGGGGTCCCGAAGCGAAGCAGTCTGGCCCCAGTACGAACCTGATCGGCTTTCCATTCTGCCACCGCACTGCCAAGACCGCCGATTCGCGAATGCTCTTCCAGCGTGACAATCAGTTTCCGGTCCTGAAAGAGTTGAGTCAGTAACGACTCGTCTAATGGCTTCACGGTATGCAGACTGAAAACCGCCGCCGAAATCCCCTGTGATTCCAGCCGACGAGCCGTTTCCAGCGCCTGGGGCATCAAGATTCCGGTGCAGAGAATTGCGATGTCGTCTCCCGGTCGCATTAAAAATCCCCGACCGATTTCGAGCGAAGGCCGCGAGGCATGAACGAGCGGTTCACCCTTTTTGCCGATTCGCAGATACGAGGGACCGGATCGCAATAGCGATTGTGCCAGCAACGAACGAAGTTCCCAGGCGTCTGCAGGAGCCAGCACCGTCATGTTGGGCAGAGCCCGCAACACAGCAAGATCCTCGCACGAATGATGTGTCGGTCCGTTTGCCGCATAACCCAAGCCTGCCCCCACACCCACGATCACGACCGGAAGATTCGGATAGCAAAGATCAACGCGAATTTGTTCATACGCCCGGTAAACCGCAAACGAGGCAATCGTGTACGTCACCGGCCGCATTCCCCCCAGGGCCAAACCTGCCGCCATACCAATCATGTCCGCTTCGGCAACCCCCACATTATAAAACCGGGTCGGATGTCGCTCTTTAAAATCATTAAAAAGACGATTACCGATATCACCGCTGAGCAGAACAATTCGAGGGTCCTGATCCGCCAGCGTGGTGATCTCATCCGCAAAGGCGTTTCTCATGGCAGGTTTAACTCCACAAAGGCCTTGGCCAGTTCTTGTGCTGACGGAATCCGATAATGCCAGTTGTTATCATCTTCCATAAAGGAAACCCCCTTCCCCTTGATCGTGTGCGCCACGATCAGAGTGGGGCGTCCTGCCGAATCCGGTTCGGCCTCGATCCAGTGAATCACTGAGGGCAAATCGTGACCGTCGATTTCCACCGCACGCCAGCCGAAGGCCTCCCACTTTTCCCGCAAGGGTGCCAGTGCGGTCACTTCGTCGCTGCGGCCCGTTGCCTGCCATTTGTTATAGTCGATCATCACAGTCAGTCGGTTCAGGCGTTGAGCGGGGGCGAATAAGGCCCCCTCCCAGACCGACCCTTCATTGCATTCGCCGTCACTCATCAGGACACAGATCGTGTTTTGAAACCCCTGAATGCGAGCCGCAAGTGCCAAGCCAATTCCAATCGGCAGTCCATGCCCCAGCGATCCCGTCGCCACATCAATTCCCGGTGTTCCAGGGCTGGGATGTTCCCCCAGCGGACTCCCCGGCTCCGCATAAGATTCCAGCCAGGACTCAGGAAAATACCCCTTCATCGCCAAGGCGGCATAAAGCGTGGTCGCCGCATGCCCTTTACTGAGGATAAACCGGTCCCGTTGTGGATCAGCCGCCAAGTCAGGATCCAGTCGTAGGCGTCCCCAATAGGCAGCAACGATCATTTCCACGCACGAGAGCGATGAGCCGAGGTGGGGAGTCCCCGCACGATGCGACAGCTCAAGCACTCGACCGCGAATGCGTCGTGCGATCAATTGCAGTTCGTCGAGGTTTGCGGTCACGAAGTTTTCGCCTGTCGTTTTGGCTGCTGAAGGGACGGGTTGTCCGGAAGAATGAAGTCTATGCCGTTCGGTTAAGAGAAATCCGCTCGCGATCGGCGTCACGGGAGAAGACGCTTACTGCAAATCGACTTCCTGCATTCTTTTGATATTGTAATAAGTCGAAAGTGTTAGCGAATCGGGCAATTTGTGATCGCGAAACGCCGCCACCAGACCACGCACCGCCTCTTCAATCGAACGGCGAGGTTGATACCCCAGCGCGTGTCGAATTTTTTCCGACGAAATGTGGTAAGATCGCAAATCATCTGACGGGGTTGTCACAATCTCGATATTTTTGAATTCCGTTTCCTGCTCGACAACCCGCTTCACAATCGCAGCCAACGCGGAAACGCTATGGTTTTCGTAGCCAGCATTGAAGATCTGACCGGCGATCCGTGGTGCAGGCTCTTGCAGCACCTGCAGGTACAACTCGGCCATATCCTCGACATGAAAATTCGGTCGTAACTGCGTTCCGCCAAAAACCGTGATCCGGCGATTATTCATCGCATGATTCGTCAAAATATTCACGGTCAGATCAAGTCTTTGTCGGGGCGAATATCCACAAAGTGTTGCAGGACGCAAAACGAGCGTGGTGAAATCCGGCGCTTGTTGCTCAAGCAGCAGCGGTTCGCAATCGGCTTTAAAACGACTGTAGTCGGTAAGCGGTCTGAGCGGGTGTTCCTCGGTGACATTGGGTGAGTCACTAATGCCGTAAACACTCGAAGACGAGGCAAAAATAAACCGACCGACCCCTGCCTCACGACTGAGTTTGACCAGCGGAGGAAAGGCATCGAGATTAATCGAACGACCAAGGGTCGGATTCAATTCAAAACTCGGATCATTGCTGATGCAGGCAAGATGGATCACCGCATCACAGCCCTTCACCGCGCGGCCAACCAGCGCCTGATCACGCAGATCACCGACGAATTCTTCCAGATGCGGGCCACGACAACCGTCGAAGACCTGCTGGCCGTATAAATAAAGATCCAGCACGCGGACGCGATATCCGGCCGCAAGGAGCTTGGGAACGAGCACCGCCCCCGCGTAGCCCGCCCCGCCGGTGACCAATACGGTTTTTATCGAATTCATGATCTGTTCTTTCTCAGGGGGTTTCACTTAGAATCCGTTCGGATCAACCAGACGGTCATCACCCCTCGCTTCAAGGGCAATGCAGGACCGATGATCGTGCCGATTATTTCAATAAATGTTCAATATGTCGTGCGAGCGGAATCCGTTCGATGGAATT
>JBIKZJ010000064.1:0-18779 GCA_044354755.1 Schlesneria sp.
CATTAAAGCCTGCTGGGCAGGGGATCTCACCAATCAGGCTGGCAATCTGGCTGGGGTGATCCGAGACTTCGAATGCGGAAACCCGTTCGATGCCGGAAACACGCGTGAGAAGATTTGAAGCAAATTCGTTGTAGGAGTGGCCGAGGGACGAGGTTAATCCGACGCCTGTGATGCTGACAGAATCTGGCTGTTTCATCGAGGATTCTCTTTCACCGAGTATCGATCACCGGAACAGTGCCCCGTTCAGATGATTGATCGATTTTTGCATAAATTTGTCATGGCGACTTTTCGTCATCGCGACTGGGTTTGGGAACAGGCTGGGTTCATGATCGAAGCCGTGATCTGTTCATGCCGCCTTCTTCTGGGGGGGAGATATCAAACTTCGCATTCGCAAGGGAATCGTTTGCTCGAACGCGGCAGACCATTCCAGTTCGGCACGCAAACCGCCGCCAAGGAAAGCGGTCATCCCTTGTTCTGGATTTCCCGCTGCCATGAAGTTTTCGAACAGAGTCATGGCGGTGACCGTCGCGGGGACTTCCAGTGCGACCGGAGCCGTCGGGTCATAAACAATTCTCATCTGAGCCAAGCCATTCGCCGCAGTCGCCGGTTGCAGGGCCAGCACCAGTGCGGTACAGCTCGCCTGGATCAGTGGTGTTCCCATCGTATCGATCTGCTCATCAGGTTCCCAACCGGAAAAAACCAGCCAGATTCCGGGAACTGCATGCTGATCCAGCAGCGAAGTGGCCGTCAACCAGGCATCGGTCTCACCATCCAGGCCTCCGCCGACTCCGACACACGGTCCATGGCAACCCATGGCGAGTCCCAGCATGCTGGCGGGAGAATGCAGCGAACGATTGGGGACCACTTGAACCGAAACATTCCAAGGTCCATCGACGGCAAATTTGTTCAGGGATTGCGCAAAGGCAGTCCTTCCCAAGTAGCGAGACGAGAAAACAACCCCCCAGTCCTGGAAGTGCTCAGGAGGTGATTCAAATCGTGCGAAGGCATCTTTGATCGCAACCAGTGCAGTGAGCGTCTGTTCATCGGAATGACGCAAGACACTATTACCCAGATTACCGGGCAACGTATCAGACTGTTTCCGCAACGGCACGATGTCATCGTTCGGGATTCGTGCTGTGGCATAGGATGTGAGGGTGCATTCGAGCGAACCGCAATTCATCGGACGGCTTTGGTCTGGGTGGGAATTCGTGGACACGTTAATCCTTATTCAGGATGGTCATGGTTTTTGTTGGAAAGGACTTGTTCGATTGAGTCAGCGATTCAAAAGGCTCTTGAAACCGGCTCTGATTTATTAGTGGTCATCGGGATTGAGTTGAATCTGCTTGATTCGCAATTCGAGCTGGTGGCCGGATTCGACCGATTTTTGTCGTACCAGTCGCTGTTGATCGTCGAACCAGAGGTCGGCGGGTGAGGGTCCCTCGATTTTCAAGTGTTGGCATTCCCGCGATTGACCAGTGACGGAAATCGGGGTTTTTTCTATGATTTTGACCTGTACTGCATGGGTCGTCCCCGAGTCGACATCGATAATCATCAGGGGTTTCGTCAATAACTCGGCAAGAGGAAGTCGCCAGTAGGGGGTGGTCATCCGGCGCAGCGATGTCGCCGGGACGGGCTTGCCGTTGAACGAGATTTGCTGAATCTCTCCGTCTGTCTTGAGCGCAAACGAACGTTTTTTGCCAGCCTCTTCGCTTTGGAGTTCGGCCGTTTCCAACCGGTTCTTGTGCCAAACTTCTGTCCCGCGAAACTTGACGCTGTACGCAGAGACAATCAGATTGACTTTGAGATCCGTCTCCAATTTGACCTGATGGGTTTCCCCGATGGTCTTGATCGTTAGACGATGTGTTGCGACCGTCCTGTTATCAACTCGAATTTCAAAATCACGAACTTCGACCGTCGCTGTCGCCCTATTCGAGTCAGCAGGATCGGTGTGGAGAGCGAGAATGTCCTCACCCCGAGCAATGAGACCGCTCGCGAGGAAAAACAGAAAAAGTCTAAGAAAATAGGCTGTTCGCATCGCTCCCTCCCTGGAGCTTGTTCGACAACGGACATGACGACTCGTCTGAGTCTCGCGAGAGCCTGTCAGCGACGACCCCGCTTCTTCATGAAGAGAACTCGTCCAGGAAACCCTCGTAGGGGCGAAGTCTAGCGACTTCCTGTTTTGCCACTAGACCGCTCTGGGAAAAAAACGGGTCGAGCGACGGATTTTCAGAAAAATCGGTCTTGTCGCGACGGCGAAAAGTTGTTTTGATCCCCGCTCATTCGTGACAACGGATCTCGGTCGGCTGTTGGCGAATGAATCGGTCGTTGTATGAATTCAGCTCCGCATGCAACGAAACTCAAAGGGGAGCTTCCCAAGTTCATGGAAGATTTCGGGGGATAACGTGGTTACACGCGATGAGATTCGTCAGACCTTACTGGAATTGTTCGAAGCAGAAACTGGCGAGCCACTCGATGCCTTGTCAGACGATCAGCATTTTGCCGAGCAGCTTGGGCTGGATTCGGTCGACATGGTGAGTCTCATTATGCAGCTCGAACGTCACTTTAAGATTCGGCTGACCCACGAAGAGTTGGCAGATGCCATGCTCGTCGGGCAACTGTTGGATATCGTCCAGGTCAAAGCAAACGAGCTTATCGAGAGCGGTGCTGCGGACGTTCGCAAGATTGCTGCTTAGCAAGCTTGCTGCGTAAGTGGAATGGCTGCTGTATCGCATCCAATTCGCGTAGGAAACGGGATTCTGCAACCGAGTACGCAATCTGCTGAGGCAAATCTTCGCTCCTGAAGGATCTGCCGCAGGAGCGAGTTGCATCTCGGTAGAGTCCCCTTGTGCGACGTTCGATTCCTGATGGAACTCTGCTGTTGCCTGCTGGCGTGGTCGCCTCAGCCACCCCAACTCCGCAGCGGCGGCCTCCGGCATCCCTCCTGAAATCAGTAGGTTTCGCTGAAAAGTTAGCAGTGGATCAGCCACGAGACCAGGACTGCAGGGACAGTACACCAAGTCCCAGCCCCAAGCTGCAGGGGCCTTCCAGTCCCGTCCACCAGAGGGGCATCCCCTCGGCCAGATCAATTCCGGTGACAATCACCCCCTGGACCATCATCATCCAGGTCAGATAGGTAATTAACCGGGAATTGTGGCTGATATCGTACGAGACAAACCACAACAATAGTCCATACGATGCATACCAGATGGAAATCGACCGCGCCAGGTACCCCGCGATCGGTTCGTGCGGAAATTCACCCAGCCCCAGTAATTGATGGCTAAAGGCAATACCTGTTCGTGGTGCGACGACCGCCATGATGGCCAACAGGTCGAGCAGGCCGATTCCGCGTAACATCCACACCAAATATCGCTGGCGATTGAGCATAATAGTCTGTTGAAAAACGGGGACGATCTCCGACCGAAACCAAAAATCCAGTTGAATGATACGCAGTGTGAAGTGCCTGTCTCCCTTTTTCATTGATCACATCACATTTGATCGGCAACGCCAATTCCCAGCAAACTCAAACCCTGTTTCAAGACCCGTGCGGTCGCATCGCACAGCAGCAGCCGACTCGCTTTTAATGCGGCAGGCTCGGCACTCAGCACCGGACATTCATTATAAAACGAGGCAAAGCAATTGGCGGTCTCGAACAGATATTGGGTCAGCAGATTGGGTCGATAGTCGATCGCCACATCTGCGACAGCATTCGCAAAGCGATTGAGCTGCAGAGCCAAAGCCCGCTCGGCCGGGGTGTCGAGCAGAATCGAATGACCAGCCGCGCGCAACGCGATCGCGTCAACCTCCCCTTTGCGTAGGATGCCACAGACGCGGGCGTACGCGTACTGATTGTATGTCGCCGTATCACCGCTTGTCGCCAGCATTTTTTCCCAGCTAAAGACATAGTCGCTATCGCGGTTATGGTGCAGGTCGACGTAAATGATCGCTCCCATCCCCACCAGCACCGAAACATTGGCGCGTTCGGCTTCGCTCAGGTGGGAACTGTTTGCGTCGACGATCTTGCGCGCATTCTGGATTGCTTCATCGAGCAGACTTTCCAGACCAATCGTGTCGCCGGATCGGGTTTTGTAGGGTCGTCGATCCTCACCCAGCACCGTGCCAAAGCTGACATGACGAAACTCGGTCTGGCTGTAACCGAATTTTTTTGCTGTCGCGAACAGCAATTGAAAGTGTTCGCTCTGTCGGGAATCGACGACATACAGACAGGCATCCGCATGGAGAGATTCCACCCGATGCCGGATCGTGGCCAGATCCGTCGTCGCATAGGTATACGCCCCATCCGCCTTCTGCACGAGAAACGGTGCGGTGTTCCCCTCGACGAACACACAGGTTGCCCCATCACTGACTACGGCGAGCTGTTTTTGTTTCAGCTCATCCACGATCCCCGCCAGCATCGGGTTGTACCAGCTTTCTCCCAAGGCCATGTCGAAGGTAATGCCAAATCGCTGATACATCCCTTCAAGGGCAGCCATACACTGCGGGACAAACTCGTCCCACAGCTGTTTGTTTTCCTGGTCACCGGCATGCAATTTGGCGGTCTCACGCCGTGCAAGTTCCCCAATTTTCGGGTGAGCGTCGGCCAGTTGTTTGAGTTCCGGCTTCTCCTCGACAGCCACTCGTTTCTTGACTGCCGCCGCGATTTCGACTTGCAGCTCGACCAGTTCCTGTTCCGACTTTTTCAGCAGTCGCGCCGCATCTTTGTCGGCAGGGGTCGCTGCAGCGGCTTGCCGGGCAGCTACGATCGCCGCGTGATTCAGCGGCAGTTGCTCATGCAGTTTCGGCAGATTTGCAACCAGGTCGTGATAGTCCGCCAGCTGGTTGACCAGCCGATACAGCCGGGATAATTCGGCAACCGCATCGCGCTGGTAGGCGGCATCGTCGCGAAAATGTTTGTACCCATAGATGATCATGCCGAACTGGGTCCCCCAGTCACCGACGTGATTGTCCGAGAGAACTTGATGTCCCAGGAACCGCAGCACGCGACACAAGGCGTTGCCAATCACGGTGCTCCGCAGGTGCCCCACATGCATCGGTTTGGCGACGTTGGGAGAAGAAAAATCGACGATATACGTGCGCGGGGCAGCGACCCTGGTGACCCCCAGGCGTTCGTCTTGCGACAGCTTGGCCGTCTCTTTGGCGAGGCGTGCGGTTTTCAGTTTGAGATTAATAAACCCCGGACCGGCAATTTCGGGAAGTTCACACAGGTCAGCGACATCGAGTTTTTCGAGCAGCGCCGCCGCGACCTCTTTGGGTGGTCGCTGAGAAAGTTTGGCGAGTGGCATGGCGCAATTGGCCTGGAAATCACCAAACTTGCCATCCTGAGCCGGTTTGAGCATCTCAACAAACGAGTCGGGCGAGTCGGTCATCGAGATCAAAGCGGTTCGCAATCGTGACCGCAATTCAGACAGAAAATCCATGAACAAAAACCTGTTGAGAAAGCGACGCCCGACTGCAAGCAGCGGTCGACTATGACGGATGATTTGCGCTGATTCTAGCGGCGAGATTCAATCGGTACACCTGTCAGCAGGGTCGCAAGCCGACGAGCCGCTGGGAAAATTGACTGAAAAGCGGGTGGGTTGGAAGATTGGTGAGATTTCCAATCGGGGAATGGAACCGCAAGTCACGAATTTCGGGTTTGATTCCGCGCGTCTTTGATCCGCAAATATAAGGGTTTCTGACGCAAGTCCCGACAAATCCACCGCTTTGAGATGCGACGAGATCGGATTGAACAGAAGGTAACGAAGGTAACGAGGAAAGAGTTGGGAGGAGGCAGAAGAGGAAGGCGGAGTTGGAAGAAAGTTGTCTCATTTGGGAATAGAGGAACGTTGGGCCAGATACGGGTCCTGATTTTTCCGACTTTCCCTCGGTATAATTGTCAGTGTGAGCCCCCGTCGATATTCGATCCCTGATTCTTCACCCTTCGTTGCCATCGTTTCCTTTTGTTCCATTCCTCGTTTTGAAATTCTGGGAAATGCAAATAAAAAAATAATATTTTTTATTAATTGCATTTTCGAAAATTAAGTAACAAGAAATTCGACGTCTCGTTGGTGTTTTTCTGCGCCAGAATCTGGCTGGGTAATCCTTGAAGCCGAATTCCCTATAGCAGAAATATGCGATTTAACGGGGGGGGGCGCGTAACAAACTTCATAAAATTCATCCGGGTTCCTTCCGGTCATGTCAGCAACGAGGATATTCGTCTGGGCAGTCTGATGATCGATTCGCTCTCTACGGTTAAGGTCTCCAGAGGGGTGAGAATCCCGGTCCACAGGCGGCAGGCGCTCGGCAATGACCGCTGGTCCTCATGGGTTCCGCCCTGACGGCATGTCGCGCTGAACGGCGAAGTCTTTCTGTTCCACGAATCCGTTGCGGCGGGCCTCGAGGGCGGTCTGCCAGTTTGCCTGAAAATGCTCGAAATTCAGCCCCCCCACAATCAGGCTGGTGACACCAGGGTGTTCGAGTACGAAGCGGATCGATTCATCGGCGGGAAGCTTGCCCGAAGCGAGTCCCTTTTTTACGAAAATTCCCACCCCCGCTGCTGCCGCCTGATGGATGAGCGCGTCGTGGGTCGTATCATCGAGATGGTATTCGACCATGAGCAGGTCGGCCCAGCTTAAGGCGAGTCTCGCGCCGGCAACCGTTTTTCCGGAAAGTCCAATGGCGCGAATCAGGCCTCGGGCACGGTAGTCTTGCAGAATCGACACCGTATCGGTTTCTGTCAGGATTTGGCAGTCGTCTCCGTTCGAATGAATCAGCACGATATCGAGTCGATCGGTTTGCAACTGCCGCAAACTTCGTTCGAGGCTGGCTTTGATGGCGATGGCTGAGAAATCGTAACGGGATTGGCCGTTTTCAAAGGTTTCCCCGACTTTGGTCGAGAGCATGAATTCCGCTCGCCGGTGCCCGATCGCGGTGCCGATCCGTGATTCGCTCAGCCCATAAGCCGGGGCGGTATCAATCAGGGTACAACCCAAATCCAGCACGCGGTTCAGTAGCAGCGAGACCGTCGCGGGGTCGGGAAGATCGTAAGGTTGCGGATATTTGACCCCCTGATTACGACCGATCTTGAATGAGCCAAAACCGATCGGCGGGACAGTCAACTCGGTTCGACCGACAGATCGCATGGTAAACGGCTCCTTACGGCGGGGGTGTATGAAAGGGGGAGTCGGAAGTTCCACAACGATTAGCCTGGAAAGTGCTGGGAGACGAAACCACGGGTGAAGATGGGCCAGACCGTTTCGATATGGTGATGCCGAAAGCACAGAAATTGCGTGTGCAGCGCCACGGTGGCGGTCGGATGAGGGATGGTCAATTCGACCTGGTCGCCAATGCGTAATTCCCGCGAACAGGGGCCGAGTTCCAGGACCAGATGTTCCGCGTACTGCTTGAGGACGCGCGCGTCGGGCCAGTCATTGACGGTGGGAGTCGCGGTTCCGGCGGCAAGCCAGTCGGTGCCAGCGTCGAGCACCGCTCGCTCAAATCCCGGTCGGCTGATGACGGTGCTGAGGAGTGTCAGGGTAGGAGAAGCATCGTGGCGGGAAGCGGGTTTTGGGGTCGGTTCGTCACGAAAGAGAATGCTTCCTGCCTGAATTTCCGTCAGGGATTCACTGCGGAGCCCCAGAGGTAACGAATCTGTGCCGACGCCACTCACGATTCCACAACAGAGGCCATTCTGGAGGAAGATATCGCGGGAATGGGCCAGGATTCCGCTGGCTGCACCCATTTTTCGGTCGAGTTCCTCGATCGATTCACCCGGCGCCCCGTTCCCTTCAATTCCCATAATTCCTGACAGGATTAACCCTGGTAAGCGATCGATGCCGCGACCCAGTTCGATCGTATCCCGTCCAGGGCGGGCACCGGTCCGTTCGAGGCCCACATTGATTTCGACCAGTGCCCGACAGCGAACTCCTTGTCGCCGGCATTCGTCGGAGAGGGCTTCGGCTTGAACATAGTGATCACAGGTCGCGATCGGATCCGCGATTTTGCAAAGTTCGGCCAATTGGCGGAGGCGCCGATTTCCCACGGGTAGCTGGATGATCAGGAGATCGCGGATACTGTGAGTGGCAAAGGCCTGCGCTTCGGCCACCGATCCGCAGGTGAGTCCAATGGCTCCGGCCTGGATTAATCGTTTGGCGATATCGAGCGACTGATGGCACTTACTGTTGGGTCGCCACTGTTTTCCGGCTGCCAGGACCGCATTCGCAGTTCGCTGCAGGTTGGCCTCGAACGTATCGAGATTCAGGCAAAGTGCGGGGGTCTGAACTTCTGATTTGCCATCGCCCGGCAGGACCACGGTGTTCATCACGCGGAATTCCATATCATGGCGAACACGAAAGCCATGGCGAACAAAAGATCGCCATAAAAACAGCTTGGGCGCAGTACCAACTGCGCCCAAGAGGAGGACATCCGATGTCGTGCATCCGCTTTCGCGTGTCGAAAATTATTTGGGAGCTTCGACCGCTGGGGTCTCGACAGCAGCAGGCTCAGCGGCTACGGGTGCTGCTGCGTCAGTTTCTGCCTTCTTTTCTTCCACTGCGGCAGGTGCAGCAGCACCGTGAGCGGAGGGTGGTGCCATGTGGGCAGCCATCTTGGCGGGATCCATCGCAGGAGTCACTGCGGTTTTGGCTGGTGCCTTTTCGCAACCAACAGCCAGCAAACCCATGAGCAGAGCAATCGTCATTTTCTTCATCGAAATCATCCTTAGCAACAAGTTTCTATGGGATTCTGGCCAGGACCAAATGGAACCCAGCCAAAACGATCGTGAAACGCAAACGCCAATATGGTACGTTCCTCTATCTGACCACAATACGCATTCTGACCCCCTGCGGCAAGCAGTTGCTTCGTTTCCGCCAAAAATCCTGAGATTTTCTCAAGTTCTGTGCCGAATCCGATGTGGTGTTGCATGTCTGAAACCAAGGCAGACACCTTCAGGACCAAGAGAATGTTCGAACGGGAGAGTTACGCTTCGGGAGTGAGATTCGATCGGAGTTCACTGATGGAAACCAAGTAAAAAAGATTATTGAAAAACTTTGGGCAGGTCGATTGACATTAAACAGAACCCGGTTAATATGCCCGTCCCGCCAGCAACCAAACGGTGAACACCAAACGGTGAACAACGACGTAAGTGGTTGGCAGAAACTGATCTTTGAAAACACGGTTGGAGAGATTTGAAAATCAGTTTTGTTCGTATTGATGCGGTTGCTGGCCGTGCAAAGACCTTGTCTTACAAGATCTTTCGGGGTCTTGCGACAAAATGATCGTTTAAGCTGAAAAGCTTATGATCAGTCAGCGTATGGCCAGCGGACAAGCCCATAAAGTTAACACTCTCGGAATTGGGTTACGCAAGTGATTCAGTTCTGTTTTTGGAAACAATACTCAAAGGGTTTGATCCTGGCTCAGAATGAACGTTGGCGGCGTGGATTAGGCATGCAAGTCGAGGGAGAACCCGCAAGGGGGACACCGGCGAACGGGGTAGGATCACGTAGGTGACGTACCCCCAGGGCGAGGATAGCCACGGGAAACTGTGGGTAATACTCGATAATCTTCTTGGCTATGACGGCTGGGAAGCAATGGGTGAGATTCCACCTGGGGAGCGGCTTACGCAGTATCAGCTAGTTGGTGAGGTAACGGCTCACCAAGGCTATGACGCTTAGGGGGTGTGAGAGCATGGCCCCCACCACTGGCACTGAGACACTGGCCAGACACCTACGGGTGGCTGCAGTCGAGAATCTTCGGCAATGGACGAAAGTCTGACCGAGCGACGCCGCGTGCGGGATGAAGGTCTTCGGATTGTAAACCGCTGTCAGAGGGGATGAAGTATACGAGAGCTATCTCTTGTATTTGACAGAGCCTCAGAGGAAGCACGGGCTAAGTTCGTGCCAGCAGCCGCGGTAATACGAACTGTGCGAACGTTATTCGGAATCACTGGGCTTAAAGGGTGCGTAGGCGGTTTTCTAAGTCAGGTGTGAAATCTTCCGGCTCAACCGGAAAACTGCGCCTGAGACTGGATAACTTGAGTGAGGTAGGGGTGTGTGGAACTTCCGGTGGAGCGGTGAAATGTGTAGAGATCGGAAGGAACGCCAGCAGCGAAAGCGGCACACTGGGCCTTGTCTGACGCTGAGGCACGAAAGCTAGGGTAGTGAACGGGATTAGATACCCCGGTAATCCTAGCCGTAAACACTGAACACTGGAGGACGGGGGTTTCGGCCTTCGTTCTCGTAGCGAAAGCGTTAAGTGTTCCGCCTGGGGAGTATGGTCGCAAGGCTGAAACTCAAAGGAATTGACGGGGGCTCACACAAGCGGTGGAGCATGTGGCTTAATTCGAGGCAACGCGAAGAACCTTATCCTGGGCTTGACATGCATGGATTAACCCTATGAAAGTAGGGCCACGCTCGCAAGAGTGGAACATGCACAGGTGCTGCATGGCTGTCGTCAGCTCGTGTCGTGAGATGTCGCGTTAAGTCGCTAAACGAGCGAAACCCTTATCCTTAGTTGCCAGCACGTTATGGTGGGGACTCTAAGGAGACTGCCGGTGTCAAACCGGAGGAAGGCGGGGATGACGTCAAGTCCTCATGGCCTTTATGCCCAGGGCTGCACACGTGCTACAATGGGGCGTACAAAGCGTCGCAAGCCTGCGAAGGCAAGCTAATCGCAAAAAGCGTCCCTCAGTTCGGATTGCAGGCTGCAACTCGCCTGCATGAAGCCGGAATCGCTAGTAATCGCAGATCAGCATTGCTGCGGTGAATGTGTTCCTGAGCCTTGTACACACCGCCCGTCAAGCCACGAAAGCGGGGGGCATCCGAAGTCGCTGCGTGAACCGCAAGGACACAGGTGCCGAAGATGAACTCCGTGATTGGGACTAAGTCGTAACAAGGTAGCCGTAGGGGAACCTGCGGCTGGATCACCTCCTTTCTAAAGGATTTTGGCAAATTGCGCCAGAGTGTCAGATGCGTTCAGCTTGCTGAACACCACAACTGACACTCAAATCAATAACAACAACAGTCCGCATCGATTCGACAATGCTGATTTTCTACTCTCCAACTTGTTTATACGAACCCGTTACACAGCTAACTGTGTAACGGGTTTTTTCGTTGCTAAAATTAGCCCAATTCGTCAGGTACTTAACATTACTGATGCTGGAGGTTTTAGTGCGGCAATTAGTAAAATCGGGTTTAACGATCAGCCCAAAGCGCGCTAGTGAAAACCCGGATGGCCCGTCAAAATGATCTTGCCAAAGAGAAATGGGCGAAGCGTACGATGGCAAGTTTTCGTAGGGAACGAAATCACAGACGGTGTGCTGGATCGAAGAAAATTTCTGATTGGCCTGCCGCATCGCGAATCATACGAATACGACGAGTCAGAGAAATCCCACGGTGGCCAGAAGAACGAATTCGAAAAACCTGTTGCGCGGTTCCTATGATCGGTTGGATCAATACCAGCCTTCAACTGCGGAATCTGGAGCCTGGGAATCTTCAAATACGGAAATCATCACCGCAGGAAATACGGCTCGATCAGAATTCCGGTGGCGATAACGATTGGCCATTCCCCGGAGAGAACGGTGTGGCCGGAGTTGGATGGCCGTTATTGAAGTGATCCGGGTTCAGATGGTTCGGGTGGTCATCTGTTCTCGCTTCTCGAGGAACCACCGTCAAAGAAGTTCCTCCTCGTTGACGTTGTTCTTCACCCCCCTCGACACCCGGAGGCGTATGTCTCCAGGCCGTTCCTGTCAGGGATTGGTGCCTCCCCTCTTCAAACATCCGATTCATCGCAACCCGATCAAAGTCGGCCGCCGATTTTGCCCCTTCGAAATTGCCGGGCATGGCAGCCAGGTTGTACTGCATCCCCGTTAACAAGCTTTGCAAGTAAAGCTTGACCAGGGCATCCCGGTTTTGTGCGTACAGAAATGTCGAGAGACTATCTCCGATGATCTGCATGATTTTCGGTTTGACCGGTTGGGGGTCGGCATACAGCTTTCCCGCCACGATAATATATTCTTCCGAGCCGAACAGCAGTTCTGGCATGGTGGACGATTGTCGTTGTTCGACGGGAAAATGGGGTGGGCGAAAGAACAGCGGCTGAGTCAATCCGCCATCCACATGGCGTTCGACATACCAGTTCCCATCGATCTCGACAGGAATCTCGACCGGGGGAAAAAATCCCGGGATGGCTGCCGACGCCAAAAGCAACTTGCAGATCAGTTCGTATCGGTCCGGTTTTTCGGACGAGGCGATCGCTCCCAAATCCCAAACCACCGCCCGATGTCCATCGAGTTCGGTTGTTCCAATATAAAGTCTGCGTCCGCAACTATGGGCACTGGCAATTTCGTCGATTACTGCAGGTGTAACGGTTGACTGAATTTGTTGCAGTAATGGCTGGCTATCGGTGAGCGAATCAGAGAAGAGGGCGCAAGGGAGAAATTTTTTGCGATAAATGTCCTTGGAACTGACTGTCGTGTATGAGCGATGCAGTTCTCCGTCATATTGTGGGCCAAGAAACGCAAAAATCGCAATCAGCGCCCCCGTACTGACCCCGGTGACGACATCAAACTGCGGTCGGGTCCCAGTTTCCGACCATCCGCATAAGACGCCGGCTGTATAAGCCCCGTACGAGCCACCACCGGACAAAACCAAAACCGTTCGCTTGGGGGGAACAACCGCCGGCCGTTGTGATTCTCGGACTTGCTCACCCTGGAGATACAATTCACGCAGTATCGGTGGGGGAGCGCCTCCAGGGCCATGACTATTTAAATCGACCAAGTCCGCCGGCTTTAAACCAGCGGCGGTTGGGGATTGCGAGATTGGCAGTGCCGAGCAACCGCACGCAACACAGACAATCAGCGAAATCGTAAACCCGTTCCGAACGCAAAGCGCTGGGGGAATGACCGAATCAGCAGATCGTCGAGGACTCTTCATGAGCGATCTGTAGTCGATCTCAAAAACCAGAACAATCCCATTTTTGACAGCTTGGATCTGCTCGGCAACATTTACCAGACTGTTATAAAAGAGCGTGCTTCACGTTTGAGGTATTCAGCAGAGAATTTTACGCAGAGACGCTAAGCCACAGAGGCGCCAGGAATACAAAAAGGGGATTCGAATTCGCCATTCCGTCTTCATTGCGTCCCAGCGTCATTGCGCCTTTGCGATATCATTCCCGATCAAGTCGTGGCTGGCCCATGGGGTCAGTCGTCTTTGTTCGCGTCCAGGACTGACAGAAATGCCTTCTGTGGAATCTCGACCGCGCCGAACTGCTTCATCCGCTTTTTGCCCTCTTTTTGCTTTTCCAGCAATTTGCGTTTGCGGCTGATGTCACCACCATAACATTTGGCGGTCACGTCTTTGCGCACGGCGGAAATTGTTTCGCGGGCAATAATTCGGGCGCTGAGTGCCGCTTGGATCGGGATCTCGAACTGATGCCGCGAGATTTCTTCTTTCAGCTTTTTACACAGGGCACGACCACGTCGTTCCGCCTGGGCTCGGTGAACGATACAGGCCAAGGCGTCAACCTTCTCGCCTTTGACGAGAATATCCATTTTCACCAGATCGGCCGGACGATAACCGGTCACTTCATAGTTCATCGTCCCGTAGCCTGCGGTGATACTTTTCAGCTTATCGTACATGTCAAATACGATTTCGGCGAGCGGCAGTTCATAAACGACTTGAGCTCGTTTGGGTCCGAGGAATTCAGTGGTCTTGTAAACTCCCCGCCGATCGGCACAGAGCTGCATGATCGGACCGATTCGATCGGACGGCAGAATGAACACCACCTTGGCAATCGGTTCGCCAAATTCTTCGATCTGTCCCCCGTCGGGAACTTGTTGCGGATTATCCACAAACAGGGTTTCGCCGTCTCGCAATTTCAGCTGATAGGTCACGTTCGGGGCGGTCTGAATCAGGTCGACATTGGCTTCTTCTTCGAGTCGCTGCTGGATGATTTCCATGTGCAGCATGCCGAGAAATCCGCAGCGGAAGCCGAACCCGAGTGCTTCCGAAGTATCCGGAGCAAACGAGAAGCTGGCATCGTTGAGACTCATCTTCTGCAACTCTTCTCGCAGCCGTTCAAAGTCGGTCGCATCGATCGGGTACATCCCGCAAAAGACCATTTGCTGCGGCGTTTCATAGCCCGGCAGCGGAGTTGGTGTCCGGTGGTGAAAGTCGGTGACCGTATCCCCGACGTGGACGTTCCCCAGAACCTTGATTCCGGTGACGATGTAGCCGACCTGACCGGGGCCCAGTTCGTCACAGGCGACCATGTCGGGCCGAAACTGACCAATTTCGAGAACTTCGTGCGAAGTTCCCGCTTTCATGAAATAGACCTTTTGACCTTTGCGAATCGAACCCTCTTTGATTCGAACATAGGTCACCACGCCGCGGTAGTGGTCGTACTTGCTGTCAAAAACAAGAGCTCGCAGGGGATCGGTCGGCTTGCCTTGTGGTGCAGGAATCCGGTCGATGATGGCCTGAAAGACCGATTCGATCCCGATTCCGGATTTTCCGCTGACTCGCAGGCACCCTTCGGTATCGAGCCCGACAACGGTTTCGATTTCGTCCAGGACTTCGTCAACGCGGGTGACCGGCAGATCGATCTTGTTCAGGACCGGGATGATTTCCAGGTTTGCGTTCAGCGCGGCATAGGCGTTGGCGACGGTCTGAGCCTGGACCCCTTGAAACGCATCGACCAGCAGCAAAGCCCCCTCACAGGCGGCGAGACTGCGTGAAACTTCGTAGTGGAAGTCGACGTGGCCGGGTGTGTCGATCAGGTTCAGCTCGTATTTTTGACCGTTGATGGTGTAGTTGATGGCGACCGCACGGGCCTTGACGGTGATCCCTCGTTCCCGCTCAACCTTCAGGTCATCCAGAATCTGCTCACGGAATTCCCGCTGTGTGATCGCTCCGCTCTTGAGCAACAGCTGATCAGCAAGGGTACTCTTGCCATGGTCAATGTGGGCAATAATCGAAAAATTGCGAATAAACCGCTGGTCAAACATGGGTTATCAAAACAGATAAGGGACCGGTCTGGCTGGGAAAGTCCTTGCAAGTCGAGCACGCCATCGAAAACCCGACTCATCTCTACATTATTGGGATTCTATCGGGAAACCCGTCTCGCCGGAATAGAGGCTCTGCGAAACCGCGAAACCAGGCATGTCGTCCCGCTTCCCTGTGAATGCGAAGGCTCGCGACCACGGCCCGGAAATCCGGCGTTCAGGTCGGCCAAAACAGGGAAACCCGTCGCGTTGATTCATTCCCGACGAACATTCCCGAAGAAACAGTCGCAGCGGATGGCCGGCAGGACTGGCTTTCGAGGGTGCTGCGACCGTATGGCGAGTGAATTCGGTATTGTGATGGGATTCGAAAAAAAGGGGGCGGGTGCATGCGAGGTGCATGCGAGGAGTGAGAGTTCGCCAAATCTTTGGAATCCTGCAGTCGATTCGTGAATCAAACCCTGTTAAAAAATGCGAAGATTGTGAACCACGCATCACCCGAATCGAACGAATCGGAGGAAAGAACAATTCAAGACTCTGAAAACTGAAAACTGAAAACTGAAAACTGAATTTCCACCCTAACGAGGGTTTCCGCATGCAAACGTCTCTCTGGCGAGTCGCCCCGATCCTGGGGGTGCAAAACGTCCGCGCGGCAGCGGAATACT
The DNA here is from genome assembly GCA_044354755.1 of Schlesneria sp. GTDB lineage: Bacteria > Planctomycetota > Planctomycetia > Planctomycetales > Planctomycetaceae > Schlesneria. The sequence continues at coordinate 15,658 of JBIKZJ010000064.1, forward strand.
ATCGGGATGTCCTCGGTTTTTTCCTGGATCCGGTCGACGGCGTCTTTCAACCCTCCGCAGACGAACCGGGTGGGGTCTACGCCATCGTGAAACGACAATCTCTCTGGATTCATTTTCAAATTCGGCGAGGTCCGAGCCCCGAGCGGAAACGACAGTCGCTGGAACGGGATCTTTACCTGTACGTCAGCGATCTCGACACTTTGTATACTGAGTTTCGCCAACGGGGAGCGGTCGTGTTGCAGCCCCCTCAGGCGACTCCGTATGGGCTGCGTGAGATGGTCATTGAGGACCTCAACGGTTTCCGCCTGGCGTTTGGTGAGATTCAGTAACTCCTCAGGCTCTGAACGCTTGCGGGCGATTTCGAACCGGGATTCCGGTCTGTTTCAAAACTCTGATTTGCGGGGAAATTCTGCCGATGTCCATCAAATCCTGCAAAAAACGTGTCGAATCCAAAGCGGTTGTTGTGGCTCAGTCTCCATGGCGAGGTCGATTGAAGCGACGATTGAAGCAACTTGGATTGCTCGCACCCGTGCTGCTGGCACCGTTGCTCATGGTAACGCTGAGCTTCGCTCAGGATGCGCCGGTTGCCAAGGGCTTTCGCGACCGGACCACGGAACTCGGGTTGCAACTGGCGAACTCGCCAGCCTGTTGGGTCGACCTGGACCGTGATGGTTGGGCAGACTTGTGTGCGGGAGGTGTCGTCTGGCGGAATGACGCGGGGCGAGGGTTCAGCAAACTGGCCGAGGGACTCGGCGAAGTGGTGGCCGCCGACTTCGATAATGATGGGCTGGTGGACCTGTTTTCGTGGTCCTCGTTGCAGGTTTTTCGGAACCAGGGGGGGAAAGAATTTACCGTGATTCCGCTGCCGACCCTGCCCAAATGTGTCTCGCGCAGTGCGTGTTGCGGGGACTTTGACGGTGATGGTTTTGTGGATCTCTACGTCGGGGGATACGAGGACTGGGATGCGGGAATCACTTACCCGAACTTCCTGCTGCTTAATGAGCAGGGGAAGTCATTTCGATTGGCTTGGAGCGACGGCCGATATCGCAGTCGGGGGGTGACCGCGTGCGATTTTGATCAGGATGGTGATCTGGATCTCTATGTGTCGAATTATCGTTTGCAGCCGAATGTCTTGTGGCTGAATGATGGCAAGGGGCATTTGCAGGATCTGACCGCGAAGCACAATGCGGTCGGAACCTCGCCCGGATTTGACGGTGGGCATTCGATCGGTGCTGCCTGGGGCGACTTCGACAATAATGGGACGTTTGACCTGTTCGTCGGAAATTTTGCCCATGTGGACCAACGAGGGGATCAGCCCAAGTCCCGTTTTCTCTCGAATCCCGGTGCCGAGGCCGGTTTTGTATTTGCCGATCGAGGCCCCTGTGGCGTCTTCTACCAAGAGTCTTACGCCAGCCCCAGTGCGGGTGATTTTGATAACGATGGGGATCTCGACCTATTCTTCACGACGGTTTACGAAACCGCCTCGTTTGGCCGGAAAAATAACCCGGTTTTGTTTCAAAACGAGGGGAATTTTGAATTGCGTGATGCCACGATGACCGCCAATCTCGGTTCGCTCCCCGCGACCTATCAGGCCGCCTGGGCCGATTTTGACCATGACGGGGATCTCGATCTGGTGACGGCAGGAAAGTTGTTTGAGAACCAGTCCATGAACGATTCCCGCTACGATCCCCGCAGCGATTCCCGCAAGCGTCACTGGGTCGAAGTCCGGTTAGAGGGGGATGGGAAAACAATGAACCGTTCGGCCATCGGAGCCCAGGTTCGGATCCCGTTATCAGGCCGGACGATCACTCGGCAGGTCGAAGCGGGGACCGGAGAAGGGAATCAGAATGACCTGGTGCTCCACTTTGGTCTCGGGGACCAGTCCTTACCGATTCGGCTCGAAATCCTCTGGCCTAACGGAACAAAGCAGACGGTGGAAAATATCGAGCTGGATCGCCTCAGCACTGTGACCTATACCAACCCTTGAAATAACCAAGCCTAGAAACGAGGCCCGTGGTTCCGGCATCTTGCCGGATCTGAACTGCTGCCAAGCCGTGAAACGGGTCCCGACTCCCAATCCCGATTCATAATCCCGAAATTGCAGCAACGCAACCCCCGAAATCGATTTGGCGTCCTGCCACTTGCTCGTAAAACTCCGGCAGGATGCCGGAGCCACGAAGGTAACCCCCCGAATCGATTTGGGGTCCTGCCACTTGCTGATCAAACTCCGGCAGGATGCCGGAGCCACGAAGGCAACCCCCCGAATCGATTTGCGGTCCTGCCACTTGCTGATCAAACTCCGGCAGGATGCCGGAGCCACGAAGGCAACCCCCCGAAATCGATTTGGGGTCCTGCCACTTGCTGATCAAACTCCGGCAGGATGCCGGAGCTACGAAGGCAACCCCCCCGAAATCGATTTGGGGTCCTGCCACTTGCTGATCAAACTCCGGCAGGATGCCGGAGCCACGAAGGCAACCCCCCAAATCGATTTGGGGTCCTGCAATAGTTCGCTATGATCTCTGATCGAACTTGCGTGGAACTGACTCGAAAACTTTCCCTGGAACTTTCTGAGTACGAGGTCATCCGTGAAATATCCCTCCCTTCGTCAACTGGTTTTGGTCTTCGCGTTGGGTTTTCGCTTGAGCGCGGTCGAGAATTCCCTCTGGGGGCAAGCCGATGCTCGTAAACCGGCTGCGATTGAAACCCAAGAGGTTCCTGTGGTTCCGGCAGAAATCTTTGCCAAACTGGCTCAGTACCAGAGTATTCGCGGTGCCTCGTTTCGGGGCTGGGCTCCAGACGGAACCGGCATACTGATCAATACCCGCTTCGGTAATTCGTCACAGCTGCATCGGGTTTATGCACCAGCGGGCCGGCGTGAGCAGATCACGTTCTTTGATGAACCGGTCTCAGGGGCGTTTGTTCCTCGAGCAACAGATGGCTCGATCCTGTTATTGATGGATACGGGGGGAAACGAAAACGATCAGGTCTATCGACTCGACCGACAGCATTTCCAGACCACCCTGCTGACGGATGGAAAATCGCGGAATAAGCTCGGAGCGGTGCGGCGGGATGGTTCGCAAGCGGTGGTTGCCAGCAACAAACGGAATGGCCGGGATACCGAT
>JBIKZJ010000065.1:0-18708 GCA_044354755.1 Schlesneria sp.
GACATCAGGCGGCTCTTCCAGTGGCTGACTTCATGACGACAGAAGGCGGTGCCTCGTCCCGCTCGGGATGGTAACCATTTCGCAGGGCGTGGAATCGAACGCCGATCACGTCCATCAGCATCGGAATCGCATTCCGCGTCAGGGAAATCGTCGTTGCATAGTCATTGACGAGTGTTACCGCGTTGGTTTCAAAAGAGAGTCGCAGCAGATGCGTCAGATAGACGACTTCGGCATCAAAAGCAAATCCATTCACCGTTGTACGGGAAAAGATCCGCCGGGCAGCCCGGCGACTAAACACTTTTAAGCCGCATTGAGTATCCTTGATTTGCCGTGAAACGAGGAAGCTCATGAACGAACGAAACACATAAGACGCGACGGTTCGCATCCACTGTCGTTCGACGTGTGATGCAGAGCCTTTGTCGGTTCGGCTGCCGAAAATCACTTCTCGTTTGCCCGAGTCGATCGTCTGATACGCAATTTTTAATGCTTGAAGGTCATACGGCAGATCGGCATCGGTAAAGGCAACAATTCGCCCGCTCGCTGCCAACATCCCATTACGAACCGCCGACCCTTTTCCCCCGTTGGGTTGTCGAATCGTCGAAAATCGTCGACCAAACGGGTCTGTCATTGTCGCAGTAGCATCTTTGCTGCCGTCGTCCACCACCAGCACCCGGTAGTTAATCCCCCAGGCATCGAGATACTCTTTTGCATCCGATAACGTCTGGGGAAGACGCGACTCTTCGTTGTACGCGGGGATGACCAAAGTCAAATCGTGATCGACCAGATCGTCGTTGTGAAACGAATCGACTGGTAGCTTCAGAATGACGGTTTTCGAACTTCCTGCCACATTCATCTCGGTGCGCTCCATCGCCCCCTCGTTCTCGCCGACAGCATTGTCGCTGCGAGCTTGGTTGAATCGATGGAAAATATCGGATCCCAGGAAATGCGCCTACAGCAGTCGTGATACGTCAGAATTCGCCCATTTTTCGGCCATCATCGATGGTCGAGAGATCCCGATACAGCCCGATGGCGATATTCTCGGAAAGTTTGCGGTTGTCGTTGGCGGATGGGACTCTCGGTTTGGTTTGTGGAGTGGTGAAATCAGCGTGGGGGGGGCTGGCGTTTTTTTGCCAATTGGCAAGATCCAGTCCATGCAAGGTCGCGGTTCTCAGAGCTTGTCTGGTTTGTGGAATCGCAATGCCCCCAGAGTTTTTCCGGCGATATTGAGAAGTTTTTTTAATTTTGATAGAGAAAATTGAAAATATTTTTAGTTGACTCGAATGAATATCTTGAATTTCCAGGCAACGGGAATGGAATCTGCATCTGGAATAAGTCGGCTGGCCGCATGACGAGAGCAATTCGATTTACCCAAAAAATAAGGATCACCATGATTCATGAAGTCTCTGGGGACATTCTCCTGACGCGAGCTCAAACGATTGCTCATGGGATTGCTCCGAATGATCATTTTGATCAAGGGCTGGCATTAGCCTTGCGAGAAAAGTGGCCCGCGATGGCGAAGGACTTTCGCCACTATGCCAGTCAGACTCATCCCAAGCCCGGTGAAATTTGGTTCTGGGGTGGATTTCAGGTGAGAATTTTTTGCCTGTTAACTCAGGATGGTGAACTCACTCCTGGAGCAAAGCCTGGTAGGGGGACCACCTGGAATGTGAATCATTGTCTGCGGCGGCTGCAGCAAGAAGTGGAAAAAGGAGAGATTACCAGTCTCGCCATTCCCCGATTGTCGACGGGTGTTGGAGGTCTGCATTGGGCGGATGTCGAACCTTTGATTCAAAGCCATTTGGGTGCACTGAAAATTCCGATCTTCGTCTACTCGCACTATCAGCCGGGGGTTCAGGCTACCGAATTTGGTTTGCCGGTCGCTTGATTTTGTCTGCGGTTTTCAACGATAACTCTGTTTGATCCGACACTCCGATTGGTCGCGAGGTAATTCTCTTGAGAAAGGCCTTCAACCTTGCATGGCCTTGAACTTTCGAAGGTGGCCTACAACTTTGTGAGGTATGGACGCGATGCAATTCCAACTTCCCATTCGGATGTGTTGGTTTGTCTTCCTGGTTGCGGCTGAGATGGGCGCTCTGGAACCGTCAGCCCCGTTGACAATCAAAACGAAAAGAGAGACCGATCAGGTTGAGATCCAAGTTAAAGAAAATCGTGTTGTGATTTCGATCGTAAGTCCTACGGGAATCAGCCATGCGTCAATCAAGCGGACTGGTGATCAATGGCCCGAGTCTCTTCGGCTACGTTTGCACCTCACGGGATTAGAGCGTCTTCAGGTCTCGAACGGCAAGAGGAAGCTCTCTGCCGCTGTGTCGCAAGTTCAGGGAAAAATGCAGATTCGAAATTGGTGCGATGACAAGGAAGAGCAAACGCTGAACGACCGCAGTCCCTTTCGGCTCGACGTGCGGATAATTGGTCGCGAGGGAAAACCGGCCGCAGAATTGCCGCTGAAAAACGGTTATTTTGAGATGCTGCTGCCGACAGAATTTTTGGCAGAAAATCCCGAGTCAATCCAGATTGACTGGATCGACTTTTACCGATCTTGATGTCGCAATTGTGTCGATGACAAGTCCCGGATCATCAGGTGCTCGTGTTCGGTCAGGATGTCGTTGTCCCGAGTAAAAAGCGGATTTCCAGTATTTTCGGGAGGCAGGAAGGAATAGAGCGACTTCAGGCCTGCACCACATTTTGACTTAGCCCCGTAAAGGTGTTGCCGAGTAACTGAATCTCTTTGGTTTCTTTTCCCAGCCGGATACCAATTCTCTGGGCTGCACCACGCGTCTCTTGAATCTCATTCTGACGAAGCGAGATCTGCTCGGTTCCACCTTGAATATCAATCGCGATCCCATCAGCTGGGCCACTGTTATCAATAAGGTTCTCTTCAATTCGATTGCGGTGACCACAAAAACTCGCCCCTCGTTCAGGCCGAAACAGAATCCCGTGCTGACCACTATTACGGATCTGATTTTTTCGTACGAGATTGTCCGTATCTCGATGGCCGATGGAAATCCCCTGCCCGTGACAATTCAGGATCGTGTTTTCTGTCGCTATCCCATATTTGACCCCCCAGCAGAAGAAAATGCCGATCTGGCAGCGTTCCAGCGTATTTCGCTGCATGATCGGCCGCTGAGAACCGGAACCGGGGTGCAGTCCCAGCCCGGCATGATCGTGACTGTGGCAGTCTTCGACCGTCACATCATGGCAAATCTGCCAGCTGATCCCGTCACCATTATTCTGCCGGGCGGTGACCTGACGAATCAGAACATCGTTGACATCTTGCAGAAAAATGCAGCCACCATAATTCCCATCCAGATTTTCATTGTTAGCACGATTCCCATCCAGGGTCACCTTTTCAATGATCAGATGATCAATTTCTTCACCCGTGATGAGCGGAAAGAGCGTCGAGCACGTCGATTCGCCAAGCCCCCAGAAATTTTCTCGCAAAGCTTTATCGAGCTTGAATCGATTTCCCGATCGAGCGATCAGGATTCGTTTCAGGACGGTATTCCCTCCGGTATGCGGGTTTTTGGTCCGCAGACAAACACTGTCGCCGACTTCAAATCCGCGGGGATCGGCGAGTGTAATCTCCTGGTCGTACCAGTCCGAATCGGCCGACAATTTGGTTGTGATCGATGCGGGCTTGGTCAGAATGGTCTCGTCACCCGCTCCAATAATCCGAACGCGTGATCGCAGGTGAACCGAACCGCGCAGCGTATAAGTTCCGGGGAGGATTTCGACCGTTCCCCCTCCTAATCGTGCCACATAATCAACGGCCGCTTGCAGAACTTTTTGTGAGCTCCCCATCAGATCCCCCTGCTGCTGGCCGACCTTGATGGTCAGTCGCTGCTCCCAATCGGGTTCCACAACCTTGTCGCCAGATGTTGCTCGGGGATTGCTGACCCGAGAAGGAACTGGTCGAGATTGCGCTGGATCATCCGCCAGCAGATGCGGCGAAATCATCGTTCCAAACCCACATCCCGCAGACAGTTGTAAAAAATGACGTCGTGACCAGCGGGCGTTTTTCATTTTTCAGCCTTTGATTCTGTCAGTCTCAGTACACAGTCTCAGTACACAGTCTCGGTAATAAATCCAGAGTAACAACGTGTTGTTCAAAAGTTTTCGTCGGGGTCAAAATCAGACTCGTCTTCCTCGGCATATTCGCCCCGAGCCCCCGCTTCCAGAATGGCTCGGCCCGCTTGAATCGTCCGTTCTTCAGGGGCTCGCAAATCTTCCTTCACCTCCAATTCCCAACAGCAATGCAGGGCGTAGGCATCTTCAGGGGCCATGTCGTGTGTCGTTTCACTGAAGAGCGAAAACGTGATGCTGCCATAGAACCCAAGACCACAATCGTCGGGTTCCCCTTCCGTCTCGGCGAGATAGCGATAACGAAACAACCAGATCTGTCGGATATCATTTGTCGGGGGCCAGAAGAGTTCCCGCGTGTCGTACTGCTCGATTTCGTCGGGTGGACGACCAAACTCTTGAGGATGAGCCAGCCAATCACAGAGGTCCGCCATCGCACGAAAGTCGGGTTCATTGGCGGCGTCAGGAATCAGATCATCATGATCGAGTTCTTCCAAGTACGCGCACGCGGTTGTGGAATGATTTCGGTCGAGGCAAAGTCGAGCCAGGAATTTTAGCCCGGATTCACTCCCCAGCTTTGCCGAAGCCCAAGCGGATTCCATTTGCACTTTGGCATCAGGATGATCCATCGCCAATGCCAGCAACGGTTCGCGCTGCGGTTTACTGATGAAGGGGAGTGCCGCTGCCGCACTATGTGCATAACTGAATTCGTCGGGCAAACTGCTGCGCAACCAGTTCTGTAGCTTTTGGAGACCCTCGTGCGAATCAAACGGATGCTCGTTAATCACGTCTTCCCGCGTCAATCGATTGACCCAGTCGAGAAAAGCGATGGCAACAAATCCCTCTGGAAGTGGGTCGCTGAGTCGCTCGATCAGATCCGGAAGAAGTGGGTCCTGATCTCCCAGTTGCTCAAAAATCACCATCCAGAGATACCCCTCGCGCAGGGTCGGGTGACGGGCCGCTGCGACCAATCGTTCGAGTCCCTCTTCCATTCCATATCGCGCGAAGATTTTGATGGCGAACAACAACTGATTCTGCTGTTCTTCCGCATGGGGCAGTCGTGCGTCATAAGCCTCAATGAGTACGGGGATCCCCTGTTTTGCGAGGTACTGAAAGGGACTGACGGCGGTGACCGCTTGAAACAACGAGATTAATGCGTGAAAGGGGCTGAAGACCCCCTCGGCTTCGATCGGCCGCTGCAAAAACTTTTCCAGCGCCTCAACCAGCGATTCCGCGTCATCCAGCGATTCAATTTCATATTGTTGAAGTTCGTTCAACGATTCGAAGAGATTGCCGCCGTCCGACAGACCTTGCTCAAGGGCAATCTGTAATGGGGTCATTTTCACAATCCGTAATTCCGCTAATTTTGATTCGTTGCTGCCTGGCGAGGTCTTCTACATCACGGGCTATTCAGGTTGACGACGGATTGCCTGTCGCATCTCACGATCCGCATCGTGTTCTTTCAGCTTTTCACGCTTGTCATGCCGTTTCAATCCTTTGCCGATTGCAATTGTCACTTTGACATTACCCCGAACCAGATGCACTTCGAGAGGAACGATCGAGAGCCCTTTTTGACTGGCCACTTCGGCGAATTTTCGAATTTCACGGCGATGCAGCAATAGCTTGCGCTGTCGTTTGGGATCGTGATTCAGATAGGTGGCCTGGGGATATTCGGCAATATCGCACCCTACCAGCCAAACCTCGTGCCCCTGAACGCGAACGTGAGCCTCTTCAATTGAGATTTTATTGTTGCGGACGCTTTTGACCTCGGAACCGTGCAGCATGATTCCGCACTCAAGTGATTGCGAAAGTTCATATTCATGCTTCGCGCGGCGATTGCGACAAACAACTCGTGAGAGAGAATAGTCGGGTTTTGAGTCGGCGGGTTTAGCCATATTTCTTCTCGCCGTGTGATATCGAAAATTTTCGCATGCGAATGCTCGCACCATTCTTTCAGCGCAGGCCTGAACGAACGGCATCTACACTCTATTCTAATCACTGGCCGCTTAAGTGCGAAATGCGACTGGGTTCGATTTCTGCCAACAAATCCTCGCGATGATCGGAATATTCGTTTTTTCCGTTTCCCGAGCGACGCTTTGTTGACAAAAACCGACATCCGTTCCCCCGCATGGGGTGATTCTTGAACTAAAGTTTCCAGAAGAGCAAGTCATCAATACCGTAAATTCCGAAAATCGGGGCGCAGCGATTAACGAGATTTGGCAATTCATAACGCCTTTGAGACCGGCTCTGATTGTGAAGAAGGCTGCTCACCGAAGAAACAGGAGCAGGACGTGAAAAACAGCGACGAATGTAATGTGGGAGAAGAAGGAGGTTTTTACCAAATGGCGAAGACAACGATGAGTCCAACAATCGAGCGTCTGTTGAATGAAATCCTCAGCAGTTTCCAGATTGATGAGTCTGCCGACCCCCGACGTCCAGGACCCAGGCTTTCTGCCTGCTCGGACGAAACCGCAAAGGGAAATCAGAAGTCCTCGAAACCGTCGCCGAAGCACGTGTTTTCCGATTCGAGCCGAAAACGAGCCAAAGCATCCTAGGTCAGCACCAACAGGTCAGCACCAACAGGTGAGCACCAATAGGTCAGCACCAATAGGTCAGCACGAACACAGGTCAGCACCAAAAAACGTCAGCACCAAAAAAACACACAGTCCCCTCGCCCCAGTTCTCTCCCAAAAACTGGCACGAGGGGATTTGTGTTTTTCACGATTTAACGGTGGAAAGCCGCTTGATGAGACGTTCCTTGCGGCAATTTCCGCCTCACGCAGCACGTCGCTCGATTTGGTCGGATAACCCGGATTCCGGCAATGTCACCGCAGCAACTTCCATGGCTGGGGACCAGGCTTTGAGGTTGGAACCTGGCCCACCTCGTGGTGGATACCCGTATTCCCGGAGTTTTCCCGAGAGGGTCCGGATGCCAATTTGCAGTACTTTGGCGGTTTTTTCCCGATTGCCCGCGAAACGATTGAAAGTGGCTTCAATCAACTTTCGTTCCATTTCCGCCAAGGTCATTCCGGGAAGAGAATCTGGACTCTCTTCAGCACATTCTTTTGACATCCAGGGTTCAATCATCGCGGCGGTCAGCTTGGATCCCCAGTCGAGTGCACAAGCGCGTTCGACCATGTTTTCCAACTCGCGGATGTTACCAGGCCAGTCATAGCCTTGCAGCACATGCAAGGCGTCGATCATGATCGAACGAGGTGGTTTTCCTTCGCGACCGGCGACACGCCGCAAGAAATATTCGGTCAATGAACCAATATCCTCTTTGCGGGAACGGAGTGTGGGCAACGCAATGGTGGCGTGACAGATTTCTTCGAAAAGGTCACGGCGGAATAACCCACGATCGACCAGTGCTTCCAGGTCGACATGAGAACCAAACACGAACCGAACATCAAAGCGTACTCGTTCGTGTGTCCCCGGATGTTCGAACCGTTGTTCTCGCAGCAGATTCACCAATCGTTTCTGCACAGGAAGCGCAATGTACTGAACCTGATCCAGCAGCAATGTCCCCCCATCCGCCTGTTCGAGACGACCCGGTTTGTGACGTGAGAGTCCGGCGGATTCGTGTTCCAATTGTCCGAACAGTTCTTCCTCCAGTGTCTCTGCCGACAACACGCTGCAATCGACTTTGACAAAAGGACGGTGTGCGCGACGGCTGGAATCATGAATGGCCTGCGCCACCAAGTCGATTCCCGTACCCGACTCGCCTCGCAGCAGAACACATCCGACTTGATCGGCAGATTGTTGCGCTTGATGTCGCAAGGATTGCATCGCCTGACTATGGCCCACCATATCGCGAAGATTCCGATTGCTGAGCTGTCGTTTGAGTCGGCGATTTTCCGCGTGTAATCGAGCCCGCTGACTGGCAGCGCTCAACACGCGAGAAAACGTCGTCGGCGAGTAAGGTTGCGACAGATGTTCAACACCTGTGGCACTGGAAAAGAGCTGTGGGGTCTGTGCAGAAGCTTCTGCGACCACACAAATCACTTGGGTGGACCACCCCTTCTGCTGAATCTGGTTCGTCAACCCGGCAACGGTTTCGCCCGCGGCAAGTGTCCCGACCAGGCAAATGTCTGCCGACTGCGTGTGCAATGACTGGATTGCCGCGTCCACTGAGGGAATCGTACGGCAAACCATCCCCAGCGTCTGGCAATCATCACACAATCGCCGAGCAAATTCGGGATCACACGAGACGACCATCACCGAGGGAGCTTGCTCGCCAACCGGTATGGCCGGACTTGCAATCGCTCGTTGTGGGAAAGGAATGACATCAGGATGGAAATCGCTCATTATGCACCGTGGTCTGGGAGGAAACCGTGCGAGGGGATGTGAACGCACCGACAGCCGTCGGGTGGAGAGGATCTCGACCACGAAAGTGTTCAATGCAGACGAATTGTTGAGGAAGATTCAGACAGACTTGCAGCCCCGAGCGAATACCCGTGACCGGGACGCCAGACAACGAGAGAAACAGGAGATGCAATCACACAAATGTGGGCGCAAATCGTTCTGTTCCAGTGATTGGCTGGTGACTACGTTGAATTGTGTTTTTGGATTAGGAGAAAGGCGGGCGAGATGTACCGGTAACCGAAAAGTCTGTCAATCTGTTTTGCCGCCATTTTTGCCGGTTTTTTGCGGAATGATTTGGATTCTCGCTGAAATGTCAGTCTCGGTCAGTCTCTCACAGAGATCCCGTTTGGCCATTTTCTGTCGCAATGCGTCCGTCCCGCAACGCAGACAATCACGCAGACAATTGATTGCTGATGGACGGTACGTGGTCCTGTGTGACGCATGGTCCTCCGTGATCCATCGTGCCACGGGGACACCGAATCGTCTGTCCGTGTGAATCCGCGACTGATCCGTCACGATCTCGAGACACCGCAATCCCTGTGAGGGCGCGCAGCACGTGATGGCGTACTGAATTCGTTACGAAACCGCTTACAACAGTTCCTTCGGAACTTCTCCGCCCGGCAACAAATGTACGGGGCGGCCAGACGGGTCGATCACCGTATCGTTTGGTGACAACCCGACAGCGTGGTAGACGATCGCGCAAAAGTCTTCGACGCTGACTGGACGAGTAGCGGGAAAAGCGGCTTTGGCATCGGTACTGCCAATGATCTGCCCATGTCGATATCCACCACCCGCGATCAGGAGACTTTGGGCTTGGGGCCAGTGGTCACGCCCGGCATCCTTGTTGATCACCGGCGTACGACCAAATTCTCCGGCAGTGATCACCAGCGTATCGTCCAGCATGCCACGCTCGGCCAAGTCCTGAATCAACACTCCGACCGCCCGGTCATGGCGGGGCATTTTTTGATCGAGAGCCCCTTTCAAATTCCCATGATCATCCCAATAGCCTGTGTTCAATGTAACGAATCGCGACCCGGCCTCAATTAATCGACGAGCCACAAGAGCCTGTTCGCCCCAACCATCCCCATATCGTAATCGCGTTTTTTCGTCTTCTTTCGAGAGATCAAATGCCTCGCGCGTCTGCCCTGACAGCAAAATGTCCAAGGCTTGCTGATCGACTTCATCCAATTGACGAAACGTGCTGTTCTGGTCAAAGCGTTTGCGCAGGGTATCCAATTGTCGTTGTAAGCCAACGCGATCGTTGAGTGCTGCAGGGGTCAAGCCATTCACGAGCGCGAAGCTACGATGATCGCCACCTGGCAACCGGCCCGCCTCGTCGCCATAACTGAATTCGCCAAACCGAAACGGATTGTGAGCCACCCCCAGCCAAGCCCCGCCATGAAAGCCAAAACCGCCATCATTCATATTCACTGCTGTCAGCACACCCGGGTTTTTGGCCCCAATCAGGTGTGAAGCAACGGCACTCATCGAGGGTTGTCGAGGAACGCGGTCGGATCCGTTGGCACCCGTCCGTCCGGTTAACATCCAGTGTGCGGCCGCCCAATGGTCGCCATTTCCGTGGGTGAAACTGCGAATCACCGTGCATTTATCCATCACTTTGGCTTGTTCCGGACAAAGCTCACCCACTTCTAAGCCTGGAAGTGACGAGGCGATCGACCGGTACGGACCCCGAATTTCTGACGGAGCCAGCGGTTTCATGTCAAACGTATCGAGTTGCGAGGGGCCACCATGTTGCCACACCAGGATGACCGAGCGTTTTGAGGAGTGCCGCGCGCCACGACCAGAGGCGTCTGCCGCCGTTGCCTCGCTCCGTAACAAAGCGGGGAGGCTCAGACCGAAGGCCCCCAGCGACCCGATCTCGAGAAATCGTCGTCGAGAAATTCCGTCACAAAAACGGTGCGCCGAACCTTGATTGATGCGTAGCATGCTGAAAACCTTGACAAAACTCGTCGGCAGATCACGCGCTAACCTATCGATATCCGGCCACGAATGTCAATCCAATCTCGATCATGGACATCGTCTCACCGTGCAGATCACCGTGCAGATCACTTTGCAGAATTCACAGGCTTTTTCGAAAAGCGGGTGGTTGTCAGAAAATCAGGGCTTCCTGGTAGACCATTGAATGGCGACTCCCGACGGCTTACGATGAATTGAGATCAGCGAAGCAGTGGAAGGAACCCGATCATGCCACAGAAAATCATCATTGATTCCGATTCCGGGATTGGCGACGCGATTGCGATTGCGATCGCACTTGCCGACCGGGAGCTCGATGTGATTGCGCTCACTGCGGTGGGAGGCGTGGTTTCTCCCGTGCAGGCGGGCCGGAATCTGCAGGGGCTCGTCGAGGCATTGGACCCGCAAAAATGGCCCAGAATCGCCCAGGCCGATGGGGCACAGCGAATGGCCGAGGCGGAATCCGAAGCTCCTTCTCCCAGTTGGCTGGTCCAGCAGCGTTTACTACATGGTTCCGAGGGAATGGGGGAGTGGCCTGTCGCTGTGGCAGACCTGCACCATCCCCGCGATGCGGCCAAGCTGATGTCCGAACTCGCACGGGAATTTCCCGGAGAGGTCACGTTATTGACGCTCGGTCCGCTGAGCAATGTCGCCATGGCGATCGATCGAGATGTGGAATTTCTGGGGAATCTCAAAAGTCTTGTTTGTCTTGGGGGAGCGGTCACCAGTGAGGGGGATGTCACGGCGGTGGCAGACTTCAATATTTTTCACCATCCCGAGGCGGCGCGGGTGGTGTTGAAATCCCCAACCATGAAAACCGTTGTGCCCCGGGATGTCAGTCATAAGACGATGCTCACCTTTGATCACCTCGACCGACTTGATCTCGCCGAATCCCGCCGATGGGGGGGCTTACTGAAACACTTGCTCTCCTTTTCCCTGCGAGCTCATCGTCAGCATCTTGGAATTGAAGGAATCTGGCTGGCGGAAGTCACCGCGCTGGCCGCCATTTCCCAGCCCCGACTCTTTAAACGAACAACCCTTTCGGTGGATGTTGAGACAGAAGGTCGATTGACACGGGGAATGACCGTTTTTGATCGACGTTCCCAACCGGTCTGGCAAAAAAATGTGGAAGTGCTCGTGGATGTCGAGACGCAGGGGATACTGGATTATTTCACGCAGATCCTGAGAAAAACCGAGTGACATAAGGATTGGGAATGCCAGATCAGGTCCCCTGTGGTCGTTTTTCGTTTCGTCAACAACTTCCCGGTCTCCGTTTGTTCGAGGCGGCAACGCTCGCGATTTCACCCGGATCGTTGCTGTTAGCAATGATCGCGGTGCTGCTACTGAATTTTTCGGATGGGGTGGTGAATCGACTGTTTTCGCCTGATCAACGGCCACCTGTGACCGGACTGTTGTTCGGCTCCGTTTTCCCCAAAGTGTTCGGCTCTGTTTCCCCCAAAGTTCCCAAAGTTCCCGAGGTTCTCGAGCCCTTGAAGCAGTGTTTTGATCCCCTGCTGCGGCCCTGGTTCAGCATGACTGAGCCCACGACCACTCTGCTGTTTGCTCATGGATCAGGTCTTCGGTTGAATGCTTTGATTCGCTTTCTGATTGCGACGGTAGTCTGGTCACTGTTCGGCACGATTCTTTGCCGACAATCCGCAACTCGTTTTGCGGGTCAGGACGAATCCAGCGTTCGGCTGGCAATTCATTATGGGTTTGCTCGTTGGAGGGCGTCGTGTGCAGCCCCATTAATCCCGTTGTTTACGGCCTTACTGCTGGGGTTAGTTGCCGCAATGTGGGGTCTTTTCGGCCGGCTCCCGATTCTGGGTTCCTGGTGGCTGACGTTGACCTCCCCTTTCCTGGGGTTTCTTGGCCTGCTGATGGCGTTGCTTTTGCTTACTACGGCGCTCGGTTGGCCACTGATGGTTGCTGCCGTGGCGACCGATGATTGTGACAGTTATGGAGGACTCAGTCGTGCCTGGGGCGGTCTCTTGAATCGCCCCTGGCATTTTCTCGCCTACGTGATCATGGCACTCATGATCGGCCTCATGCTGATGCTCGTGGCCCATCTGTTTGCCAGCACCGCAAGTTATTGTGGAGTCAGTAGCACCGCTCTCGGGAGTGGCACATCTCAGGCAAAGCTCGGGCTGATCAAGCCACTTGCCCGCCTGATGAAACTGATGTTGGCTGGTGTTGGCGTCAGTTATTTCTGGGCCGCGTCGACGATTCTCTTTCTTTTGTTACGGCAGGAAATCGATGGTCTCCCCCTGAATCATCTCGCTCGCGACATTGGCGATCGCCCCGTTCGCGATCCCCTCCCTGTGGTCGGAATTCCGGCGACAGACGCCGAGATCAACTCGAACAACGGTTTAGGGACGAGCAATCCCTAACCCCCGATCAGGCGAGTGGATCGATTCCCGCCACGGGGAAGAGACTTTCCGTCATCCTGCCAGAAGATCTGTCTTCCCGATTTTCGTTGGTCCTTTGTCCAGATTGAGTCTGCCATGTCGAGTGAAAAATCGGAAGGTTTGATGCTGCGGGTCACCGACTTCAGCGAAACAAGCCGAATTGTCGTTGTTTTCACCCGAGAATTTGGCAAGATCGCGGCTTTGGCGAAGGGAGGACGCAGGCTGAAGGGACCATTTGAATCCGCTCTTGACCTTCTCTCGACTTGTCAGATAGTGTTCCTCCGTAAGAACACATCTGGACTGGATCTACTCACCGAAGCCAAGCTCGTTACTCGATTTCATCCTCAAGAGCGGGATTTGTCTTCGCTGTACGCTGGATATTATGTTGCTGAATTACTTTTAGGATTAACCGAAGACTACGACCCTCATCCAATTCTGTATTCTGCAGCGCAGGAAGCACTCGAAATGTTTGGTGCTGTGGAAACCAAATTGCTGGGTGTTGTTCGCTTTGAATTGGTGTTACTGCGTGAACTCGGGCAACTCCCCGATTTTGAGAACTGTGTGGCATGTGGAGCGGAACTAACAGAAAGTCGAACCTCTGGCTTTTGGCCTGCCGAAGGGGGTTTGATTTGTTCTGAATGTCAACGAGAAGATCACAAGCCGATTTCGATTCATGCGGGAACTGCGGCGGTTTTGCGATTATTGTCGAGTGAAAGTGAACATGCCTGGAAGCGACTGAATCTCTCACCAGGTCAGTTGAAAGAAGTGAAAACGGTGACGTCTGCTGCGATTTGCCATGCCATGGGCCAGCGCCCAAAAATGTTAAGATACCTCGATCACTAAACCAGCCGACCGGCTGTGATTCGGTCACGGATGACCATGAGCAACACCAGATTCTTTCCGATTTATCGAGCACGCAACCCTTGGGTCTGCTGTGTTGTGCTGGTCACTTGGCTGACCGGTTGTGCCACGCCCTGGGAAAAGTCAGCCCTGCTGAAGGACAATTTTCCCAAGATTGATCGCGTGCAGGGCCCGACCGAGCGTTCGCTCCGAAACCTCTTCAAACAGAAGCAGGATGACGAAAACGATCTTGCCAACAATACGCTTTCCGGGAAATCCTTGAAACCGATGGCGGGGACCGATGACTATCTGGCGGCGACGGAACTTTATCAAGACGAAAGTTATTCAGCGGCACAAAAAGCCTTTAAGAAGGTTGCGAAAAAATATAAGAAGAGCGAAATTCGTGAAGATGCTTTGTTTATGGAGGCCGAGTCTGCCTGGAAACAAGATCATTACGCGAATGCACACGACATTTATGCAGTCCTGCTGAAAGAATACCCCTCGACACGCCATCTGAACGTTGTGAGTGAACGGCTGTTTAAGATCGGTCGGGTCTGGCTCGATTTCCCGGAAGTGGCGAAGTTGGGCGAGATTCACCAAGTGAATTTTGACGAACCGAGTAAAAAGCTGCCGTCCGAAGAACCCCCGAAAATCCCGAAAGCGAAACCGCTTTTTGTCCCCAATCTGAGCGATAAAAAAGAACCTTTATTCGATACGCCGGGGAACGGAGTCTCTGCTCTTTCTGCCGTATGGATGAATGACCCGACCGGGCCACTTGCCGACGACGCCATGATGCTGGTCGCCAGCTATCATGCTCGGAAAGGGAATTACATCGAAGCAGATCGCTTCTTTCAGATGTTGCGAGAAACGTTCCCCAATAGTCCTCATGTCCAAAATGCGTTCGTGCTGGGATCGCACGTCAAACTGATGTCTTATCAGGGACCCGACTACGAGAGCCGTACGCTCGACGAGGCCCAGAAACTCAAAGAGGCTACCATCCGCCTCTACCCGAACCTGCCAGAGCAGGACCGAATGAAGGACGAATTGGCACGGATCGAAGATTCCAAAGCCCTGATTATCTGGAGTCAAGTGAAGTTCTGGTTGCGAAAAGGGGATAAACGAGCTGCTGCGATCTACTGCCATCAGGTGATCAACAAATTTCCAAAGTCACAATATGCACCAATGGCTCGCGAGAAACTGGCACAATTGGGGCCAGAATATGCCAGCGGAGCCATCTTCCTGAATTCGGTCGATCCGAAAACGACGAGCATCCTCGACCCGTTGATCCCGAAGGATTTCTCCTTCAAACTCAAAAATTCGCCCCTGATGGGCAACCCCCGTGACGTGTCGAAGTCGAATTCAAGCTCCAACTCGAAACCGACTGGTAAGTCTGAACCCCGACCGCCGAATCGCAAAAGCGATCCGTTTGAAGAGGATGCCAGTCCCCCGGTCGAGGTCGATCCTCGCGAAGAATCACCAGCACCTCCATCCAAACGCAAACCAAGTTGGTCTGATAATGGTCCCGATCGGCTTCCACCTGGCTCTGAGTCTGAAGCGAAACAGATTAATCCTGTGACACCCGGACGTACCCGCCTTTGATGATCGCGAATTTCTGAGATGAATATCGAATTCGAATTTCCTCCTGATCACAAGTCGCTCCTTCATCAGGCGACACGGTCCGGGTACGGGCCTCAGGTTCCAAAGGCGGGGTGTCAAATCGAGCCGACGTGGAATGGGTCCCAAACGAGAATTGCTCAGAAATTGGGTTTAAAAATTCCGCGATTGGGCGTCGGCCTGCTAATTCTGGCATGCACAATCATTGGTTGTGGTTACACTGTCGGAACCGATTTCCGGCAGGACATTAAAACTGTTGCAATCCCGATTTTTGAAAATGAAACCAATCGCCGCGGGATCGAGTTTCAGTTGACCGAGGCGGTCCAGAAAGAAGTGACGAAACGCTCGCAATTCCGACTGGCCAAAGGACTGGAAGCCGATACACGATTAACGGGAAAAATTGTCGGCTTTCGCAAAGATGTCCTGGGAGAGACGGCTCAGGATGACCCGCGGGAATTACAAATCTCGCTGATGGTCAAGGTTCGTTGGGAAGATCTTCGCACCGGCACCTTGCTTGCTGAGCAAGAGTTACCGTTATCACCCGATGCAATTCCCATGAGCATACAAGCGGAATTCTCACCCGAATTAGGGCAATCACTCGCAACCGCCATGGATGATGCTCTGCACTCAATGGCTCGAAAAATTGTGAATCTGATGGAAACACCGTGGTAACGACGTTGCGATGTTCTCGTCCACGAAACGGTTTGTCGCAGGTCGGCCCATGTGATCTGGTACCGCGTTATTGTCGGTCACGGTGATTATCGGTTACGATGATTATCGGTCACCCCCCCCGGCAGAGCAAATCTGTCGGACAGGATGTCGCTCGGTTCTACGAGAATCGCAATCCAGAAGAGACGATCGCTCGATCAGATTGAATTCAGTGAGGCGATCAAACCGGTCGAAATCGGGCACGCAGCACCCGTGGACGATGTGCGAGATCTTTGCAAATCGTAATCTCGTCATAACCGCCGTGTTCGATCAGCATCGTTTTTAACGAGTCGGCCTGTTCAGGCGTGAACTCGAGCAACAACATTCCCTGAGGAGCTGCGAATTGTGGTGCTGACTGGATAATTCGCCGCAGCAGACTGAGTCCATCCGCTCCTCCATCCAGCGCCAGTCGAGGTTCGTGTTGCGAGACTTCGGCCTCGAGCAGGTCAATTTCGGCGGTAGGAATATAAGGGGGATTCCCTGCGATGACATCAAACCTGGCACCCTGCGGAATTTTGGTGAAGAGGTCCGATTCGAGGATTTCAACGCGATCGGCGAGATCGTGTCGAGCAACGTTTTCTTGGGCGATCGCGATCGCGGAGGGGCTAATATCGGTTGCCGTGACTTTCGCGGCTTTTGCGTTTTTTGCCACCGCCACCGCAACACATCCCGAACCGGTACATAAATCGAGTACTTGGGTTGCGGCGAGCCCCTTGATGCGGTCAAGGACGTTCATCACCAGCGTTTCGGTATCCGGTCTTGGTATCAAGACATCTCGAGTAACGCGAAAACTGAGGCTGAAAAATTCCCGCACCCCGACGAGATAGGCGACCGGTTCAGCCTTAATCCGGCGTTGAACCAATTCACGCATCATCCCCCGGACTTCGTCATTGAGCGGTTCGTTAAACTGCGTGTAAAGTTGGATGCGCTGACAACCCCGGGCATGAGACAACAGAATTTCAGCGTCGAGGCGGGGGGTATCACTGCCATGTTTTTTGAGATGGCTCGTCGTCCATTCCAGCACGCGACGAACTGTCCATGGTTCATCAGTCGCTTTCGGAGATTCGGCAGCAGAAGGCTCGGTCACGAGTGGAATCCCATTAGAAATCATCAGATCGGTCCAGATGCAGAGGCTCGCTTCCTCTCCTTGTACCGCAAAAGGCCTGTACGATAAACGAACCCCAGTGCCAACGAACCCCAGTGCCAACGAACCCCAGTGCCAACGAATTTCAGTGCCAACGAACCCCAGTGCCAACGAATTTCAGTGCCAACGAACCCCAGTGCCAACGAATTTCAGTGCCAACGAATTTCAGTGCCAACGAACCCCAGTGCCAACGAATTTCATCGAATCGACGCGAAGGCCATCAGTTCGATTGAGGGCTTATTCCTCTCGTTTCGCCTGTATCACTCAGACCAGCGCATTGCCCCCCCGCAAGCGCTCCTCACGGTCGAATTGCACGAGCGCTCCGACAACCTCGTCGAGATCACCCTGGATGATCTGGTCCAGCTTGTGAAGAGTCAGATTGATTCGGTGATCGGTCAAACGATTTTGCGGAAAATTATACGTCCGAATTCGCTCACTTCGATCTCCCGAACCAATCAGCGTCCGTCGCTGTGACGCCCGTTCCTTATCGAGAGTTGCCTGGCGATGCTCCATCAACCGGCTCCGCAAGACCCGCATCGCTTTTGCTTTATTTTTATGTTGGCTTTTTTCGTCCTGGATGCGAACGACGATTCCCGAGGGGACATGGGTGATTCTGACTGCAGATTCCGTTTTATTCACTTTTTGACCACCAGGACCACCGGCACGCATGGTGTCAATCTGCAGATCTTCATCCCGGATTTCGACATCAATATCCGTCGCTTCCGGCATGACTGCGACGGTTGCGGCACTGGTATGGACCCGCCCTTGGGTTTCTGTTTCGGGGACGCGTTGTACGCGATGCCCGCCACTTTCAAATTGCAGTTGATGAAACGCCGCTTCGCCGGTGATCGACAACACGACTTCTTTCATTCCCCCAAGTTCGTTGGCAGAAAGTTCGAGCACTTCGAATTTCCATCCGCGCTTTTCGACAAATTTTGTGTACATGTCGAAGAGGTCTCGAGCGAATAATGACGCTTCGTCCCCCCCGGTACCCGCACGAATTTCCATGATCAAACTACCACGGGTTAATGAATCTCCCGCAGTCACCATGTCTTCCAGATCGGTTCTGAGCGAATCATATCGGGTTTGCAGATCGGCGAGTTCACCTTGGGCGTATTCTCTTGTCTCGGCATCGTCTGCCGATTCGATCATTTCTCTGACAGCAATGAGGTCTGCTTCGAGCTGATTAAATTCGCGGATGGAACGAGCAATTTTTGCCAGTCCGCCATGCTCTCGCTGGCAACCCAACATCTTGGTGGTGTCAGCAAGAATATCAGGATCCTGGAGCTGTTGTTCGAGCTCTTCGTAACGAATCAGCTTGGTCTGTAACGTGGGAAACATGGGTGCCATGCGATGGAATAACGTGCTGAACTTGATACGCCACCGGGGAAAGAACAACCGACCACTGGAAACGAGAAGCCGCTGCAGGACAGTGGCGATTCGCTTACCAAATCAGAATGAGAAGTCCTCAATCAACGGCAACCACACTGCACGAGAGCGCGAAGCACCGAGATCTTTCCCCGCTGTGAAACCGAACAAAACTCTGCCCGAACGAGCTTC
>JBIKZJ010000414.1:0-5640 GCA_044354755.1 Schlesneria sp.
GCGGCACCGCAGGAAACCCCCTTTGCCAATCTCGTGAAAGCCGGAATTAAGACGTGGAATGACCGCGTATTTCAGCGCCAGCCTCGGCTGCTATGGCTGCACGCATCCGGACCTGGAATTCCGCCATTTGGATTCGAGTCCTTGTATTTCGAGGATTTTCAAGAGCGGGGCCAAGAGATCGCCGAATTGGATGAGGAAACCCGTTCACAACATCCTGCCGTCTATGCCGGTGCCGTCTCATTGTTGGATCACTGGATTGGGGAACTTGTCGCCAACCTCGAAGCCAGTCTTGCTGGTGAGCCAACGCTCGTGATTGTCATGGCGGCAAATGGACATCTTTGGCAACAGATTAAAACGGGAAGACCGGGGACACATCAAAATCCTTCGTCCCCGTTGTGCGATCAGTTGGCCAGAACACCATTGGTCTTAAAAATCTATCACGATCAACGGTTCGAGCACGTTGTTTCGCTGCGGTCCGATCGACTCGTTCAGACCTCGGATCTGGTACCAACATTGATCGATTGGTTCGCTCCGCTGGCAAGTCCGTTTGTCCCTCCCCCCCGAAGTTGGTTGCGGGAATTAACCGAAGAAATTCCGGCACGATCGTCATTGCACTACGGGGATGGTGCTGGTACCAACGCGGTGCGAACTCGACGCTGGTTGTGCATTCATGAAAACGGGGACACAAAAAAATTCGCTGACGAGCAACCGGGCATGGGTTCCGCAAACGAATTGTACGTGAAGCCTGAAGATCTGTGGGATGTCGATAATGTCGCCTCCCAACACCCAGAGGTCGTGGCCGAACTTCTGCAACAGGTTCCGGAAAACAAGCTTCAAAGACCAGGCCCTGCCTCGTAATCGCCCGCAGCAGGGGATCCTTTGCGGACTTGCCTGAGCCTCCGCAGGTCATCTTGCGTGGCTTTTAACACCGAAATCATCCGCTGGAAATCATCGACGGTATATCGTTGATCGACATGAAAACTGAGCAGCGACTTTGCCAGCAGGGATCCGGAATCCGACCAATGGATCACCGGAAAAACTCGTTGGGCCATCAAGTCGGCACGATAGCGATCACGATCTGCAGTCGTCACCATCAGATACATCAGGTCGCCGGGAAGGATCGTCATCTCATCGAGGTGCTGATCAAACTGTGCCGCTAACCAACGGTAATTGGCCGTTCGGCGTTCTCGTACGGCCCTGAAGTCAAAGTGGGCGGCACGTTCTTCTTCGCGGGGATGGCAATGAGCGATCTCGCGCACGAAAAGTGCCTGATCCGCCTCCCGACAGTGCGACAAAAACTGCCGCTCCAACTCTTCGGACGGGCATTGGAGAAACGCGGATTTGATGTGCTCTGCCTCCTTTTTCAAGACTCGGTAACGCGTCTCTTTGGCATGCTGGATTTCGCTTTCCGTCCGAGCGACACCGTCCTGATACGCGACCGAGACATCCAGGCTGCTGAATTTGCGCAAACTATTCAACGCAAAATCACCCGAGAAGCGAGAAATGTCGAGGGGTGCCTGAACAAAGTCCTCGATCACAATGACCCCGACTCGCTCTTTCAGCGCTTCAATCGTCGATTTGGCCGCAAGATCAAAGCGGTTAAAATGCAACCAGAGCAGTACCTCTTTTTTCTGAATCTCCCACAAGTCACTTGTCGAGCGATAAGAAACAAACTGAAGTCGCTGATCGAGCTTCAGGTTAAGCCTTTGCAGCGATTCCTGACAAAAATTTTCCGGAGTCCACAGCCGAATTGGCGCGCCTGGCGCCCCCTGATCGCGAAGGATCGCCGCCAGAGCATCAATACCGGTCTCGTAAAGATTCCGAGTCTTCCCACCGACTTTCAGCGGAAACAGCATGTCGAACTGACTGCGATCATTCACAGTCAGAAATCGATCATGATCCGATGTGGCAAACATGCCACCGATGGTCGGCAAATCGTACTTGGCAGTCATGAGCACGTTTGATTAGTTCGACGTGGGGAGTGAACAGAGCTCGACAAGATGCCCGTCCGGATCATTGATGAACAATTGTGTGGCCCCATCGGGCCGTTGTTTTGGTGGGGAAACGAAGGGAATTTGAAAAGCAGCAATCCGTTGTGCGGCGGCGTGACAATCATCAACGAGAAAGGCAAAGTGATGCCCACGTGAATTGGCACATGCAGCGGCACCAGCACGCCCGGAGCCTTCAAACTCAAGGATCGTATGAATCAAAGTTGCACCCGCCTGAAACCATTGTCCGGCGAAACTGAAATTGGGACGGGGGACTTCGTCCATACCGAGTGCCTCGACATAGAACCGACGCGTTGCCTTCAGGTCCTTCACAACGATGGTGACATGGTCCAGTGATCTGACGCGAATCGGACTGGTCATACGAGTCTCCTCGGAAAGGAATTCAGTCTAACTCGCAAGCAACGGATCGCCAACGCTCCAACTTGCACCGTCGCGAATCACCCGCCGATACAATGTATCTCGTTCAACAGGGTCGCGGCCCGCTTCACGGATCAACCGATGCAAATGCTCGACACTGAGTCCCTCAGGTGTTTTGGCACCGGCATCATGATAAATAATTTCATGAACGACCGTTCCATCCAGATCGTCTGCTCCGAAACCGAGGGCCACTTGGGCCGTCTGTTCTCCCAGCATGATCCAGTACGCCTTAATATGATCGAAGTTGTCGAGCATAATCCGTGACAGGGCAATCATTCGCAGATCCATCGTTGCCGTCGGTTTCACGATCTGGTCGAGTCCCGTATTATCGGGGTGGAAAGCGAGCGGAATGAAGGTTTGGAATCCATGGGTCTCATCCTGCAATGCCCGCAATTGACAGAGATGATCGATGCGATGACGAGCCTGCTCGATGTGGCCATACAACATCGTGGCATTCGACCTGAGCCCCTGTTCGTGTGCCGAGCGATGGACGTTGATCCAATTCACCGAATCGGCTTTGTGTTCGCAGAGTTGATCGCGAATTTCCGGGTGGAAAATTTCCGCACCCCCACCCGGCATACTCCCGAGCCCCGCGTCGACCAATTCTTTTAAAACCCATTCGACCGATTGCTTAGTAATAAAGCTGAACCACCCAATTTCCACAGCGGTCCAGGCCTTAACGTGAATTTCGGGACACGTTTCATGCAAGACCTTCACAATGTTCAGATACCAATCGAATTTCTTTTGATGATGTAAACCACCGACCACGTGGATTTCAGTCGCCCCGTTGGCCCGCGCTTCCAGAACTCGCTCACGCAGCATGTCGTCGCTGAAAACATACGCTTTTTCAGCTTTCAAATCGGCTCGAAACGCACAGAATCGGCAACGATAGACACAGACATTGGTCGGATTCAAATGCACGTTCGTGTTGTAATAGGCGATGTTACCATTTTTCCGTTCGCGAATCTGGTTGGCGAGTCGCCCCAGAGTCAGCAGATCGACCCGTTCGTCGAGGAAAATCCCCTCGTCGAACGTAATCCGCTGCCCATTATGAATTTTTCGTTCGATCTGTGTTAAAGTGTTGTCCGTCATCGTGATCTTGCTAACCATTTTTGTACGATGTTTTTGAAATCCCTGCTGTGAGTATGTTAGTCAGATCGCGTCGATTCGGCTACCAGACGACGAGACGACCATTCCCGGCCAAAAGCCGAGGGGAGGAACAATTCGTCTCGTCGGGTATGATCGCAGAAGTTCTGAGTGAACTGGAGTACTCTGAATTTCGTTGCCGGAAAACCCGACAGCCTTCTGGCGATGATCCATGAAAGAGACTCCATGAAGGGAATCAGGGGAATTTCGCCAGACCGAGTGCGACAACAACCTGAACATGAACCACGAGAATTTGAACACTTGAAGAATCCAGCCGAATCCATGAAACAGCCCCCTTTTTTTCGCAGCGTCCAGCATGCCTGGTCTGGATTGGTTTTCACAATTCGGACACAACGAAATGCGAAAATCCACCTTGTATTCGGGGCGACGGTGCTTGGAGTGGCCTGCTGGCTCCCATTGTCGAAAATGGAAATTGCCCTGTTACTGTTAACCATTGGTGCCGTGCTTGCCGGTGAGACGATCAATACCACGGTCGAAGCGATTGTGGATCTGCTTTCGCCGGAATGGCACCCGCAGGCCAAGGTTGCGAAAGATGTGGCGGCAGCCGGAGTTTTGATCCTCAGCCTGACAGCGGCAATGATTGGGCTGTTGATTCTGGGGCCGCCAATCTGGGGTCGGCTGCTCGGATCGTGATTCGATTCGCGTTCACGGGCAATGCGGCAAGGACGTTGATTTTCGGGATTCAAATTGCCCTGTGTTCAAATTGTGCTGAGTTACAGTCGCGAGAGAAAACTCAAATTGGTACGCTAACAGTTTTCGTGCAGCGTCGTGTTTGACATGCGAGATTCCGCTGCGGCGGGTCTCGTACCGCGAAAATTTTGCTCTCTGTTTCATTTGATCTTCTCACGGTTTGATTTGAAAGGCACAGCCCAGTATGTCCAAAGAACTCATTGAAGCGAAAGTCGTTGAAAAGTCGACCGACCTGGCCATCCCCGCGATGCCGACAGGAATTCAACAATATCTGGATAAAGCCGTTGGTGCACTGAAGAAATTCGGTGTTGCGACATCACAGCAGCCAACCGAAATGGTGAAAATGCTGGATGAAGTCAAGCATGTGAACGAAGCAAAGGTCCTCGCCATCGCGAAGACCATTCAGCAGATGAGCACCTTCAACCAACTGGTGCGAGACAACGTGGAAAGCATCAATATCGGAACGCGTTATCTCGAAATTACCCAGATGTTTGATTCGATCCGTGAAGACTCGAAAATGCTGATTCGGCAACTCGACGACGGCAAATTCAGTCTCGGCGAAAAAGCTCAAAATCTCTGGATGCGAATCCGTCGCGGAACACCCAGCGCACGCTTTGACAAGATTGCCGATGTTTACAAGGCCGTTGCGGCAGACACCAAAAATCAACTCGATCGCGAACTGTCGATCATGGATGCCTATATCGACTTCCGCTTCGCGCTGAAAGAGGCCGAAGTTCTGTCGCGAGAAGTTCTTGACGAGCATTCTCCGACGCTCTTGGCGGCACAGCAGCATTTGACCGCTGCACAGGAAGCGGTGACCGCTGCGGCCGATGCAGAACAGGGCAAGCGATCCAAGCTGGAACTCGCACGCGATGAATCGCGACATGCATTTGAAAAAGAAGATCGCACCTACCAGTTACTGAAAGATGTCGCTGAAAACTTGAGCGTTGGATACGACGTCGGTGAAACACTAATCACCAAGCTGAAGCAGACGCACGATGTCAAAGATCAGGTTTATCGACGATCGGTTACCTTCTTTACGACGAATGAACACGTCTTCACGATTCTGGGGACTGTTTATACGTCCCAGCAAGGCCTCAACGAAGCCACGAGGGCGACGGAATCGATGAAAGAAGGGGTCAATAAAGGGCTAGAGGATGTGGCCGAACTGGGACGAGAACTCGAACGAGCTGCCTTGCGTGCCGGGTATGGCTCCACGATCAGCCCGCAATCGGTTGAAAAGCTGGTCACGGCGATCTCTGATTATCAGGTCGAGTCCATTCAGATGATTGCGGAATTGCGAAAAGAAAGCGAAGAAAACGCGAAAGAAATTCGCCGAGTCGTTGAAGAAGGAAAA
>JBIKZJ010000415.1:0-5633 GCA_044354755.1 Schlesneria sp.
GCCGTTGGGTAATCAACGGCCACCTGGACATCCTGGCGCGTGGCGGCCTGCGGCTCCAGCGGCAAGCTCGCCGCTTCCTGACGTCGCTCACCCCGCGGCAAAAGCCACGCCCCACAAAACAGGAGAAATAGGGCCAAACTCAGTGGAAGCATGACCCGCCATCGCTTCACGGAAGCATCGGGCAACTTTTGAAGTGTTTCCAGTTCTTGTGTCACCTCGACAATGCTTGCAAAGCGAGCGTCTGGATCAGCACGGGTCATTCGCTCGGCAACTGCGTGCAAGCGGTTGACGAGTTGGCTTTCCTGCGGCGCCAGCGTCGATTCGCTCAGGCCCTGCAGGAGAAAACTCAGAACACAACCGGCAGAGTAAATGTCGGTACGATGGTCCACTCTTGCCGTTCCAGCGGCCTGCTCGGGGGACATGTATCGCTCGGTTCCAGCTCGGCTTTGGTCGACAGGAAGACCGGAAACGGAGGTTGTTGCGAGACCGAAATCCACCAATTTGATCGAGCCGTTTCGAAGCCGCATGATGTTGGCCGGTTTCACGTCTCGATGGACGATCTGATGAGCGTGAAGGTGCCCCAATCCCTCGCAAACGCCGATGATCACCTTCAGGGCTTCTGAGGGCGATATCCGTTGCCCGCGACCGACAACGGTCTGTAGAGACTCGCCATCAAGCAACTCCATGGCAAGATACAGGCAACCTTCAGACTCCCAAGCATCATAAGCTGTCACGAGGTTTGGGTGCTGTAGTTCGCCGACAGTTCTCATCTCTTTCAAAAAAGAAACACGAGAGACAGGGTCCTCTTGGCGGCCAGCACGGATGACCTTGATCGCGACAGGACGATTCAGTCGAATCTGTCGGGCCTCATAGACTTCTCCCATGCCGCCGCGCCCGATGAAACGAAGAATCTCATACGGGCCCAATTGGCACGGAGGGTTCAGGGAAGCGGCGTGTGACGTGTTGAGCGATTGCTTTGCCAGAAATTCCCGCACTGCGACCAAGTTTGTTTGCGACTCTGACTCCATAATCGAGTGTGCTAGATCGAGATCCACAAAACGCAAGCTGCGGAATGAAAGCGAAAAGGGATCCGTTTCGTCGTCCAGATTCGAGAGAAATTTTTGACACTTCTCACACAGTTCGAGGTGCTGGCAGATCGATTCAAAATCTTCCGGTGAGAGTTTTCCCTGACAGAGTCGCATCAACTCGGTCAGCGGCGGACAATTCCATTGGTCTACCATGATTGGTGAAACTTGTCCGATAAAAAGGGAATGTGAGAAATCTCCGCTAGAAGATCGCACAAGCGTAACACGGTCTCGCTGTGATATCAGGCCATGTCGTCTAACATCAAATCGCGCAAACGGTTAAGCACGCGACCGCGGGCGACCCGGACGGCGGCGTTCGAGACTTGAAACTGCCGGGCGACTTCGGCCGTTGGTATATTCTCAACGACGCTTAACCAGAACATTTGCCAAGTCTTTTCGGCTGTCGAATGCTTCACGAGATCCATCGCACGAGCCTTTAGATCCGTCATCGCCTGCTCTTCTTGCTCAATCTCAGTGGGATCTTTTTGGTCAGTGACCGAAAGCTCATCGACGCCTGCTGAATCCCCCGGACACTCTTTCGAGTGGGATCGAAAATAATCGGCGACCCGTCGCTGCACAATTGTCTTCAACCAACTTCGAAACGTTCCTGGTCTCGAGCCTTTCTCGAAATGAGCGATACTCGTGGCGATCGACATAAAGCATTCCTGCAAAATGTCATCCTGACACGAATGTTGAACGCGACTTCGATTAATCCAGTAACGCAGCAACGGCGAATAGACGAGAACGAATTTCTCCCACCTTTTTGGCGAAAAGTCCCTCAGGGCGTGAATGAGGCTTGAGCCAGTCGTGAGGCTGAATTCATCACCGCGCTCGCAGGGCTTGTTGCCCACTGGTTGCATGCTAAAGCCCCTTCTCTCATTTTCATCGCTTTGACCGACCCGGATTGGACCGACCAGGATTGGACCGGGTTGGCTGGAAACACTGGCGTCGGCTTCCCTCAAGCAGATTGCCACAACAGGCTAATCGGATGATCCGGGCAAGACAAGTGTCAGCGCACGGTGAATAGCGGACGGAGTTTACCGGCCCCGGAACCAACGAATGGCGGCGTTGTGTTGTTTGGAAAGTTTTCTTTCCTTCTTTCGGATTTCATCGATTTCCCAGCGGTACTGGGGGTGGCTTCTCAACCAAGTCTCGGGGAGTAGATTGCCGAGGTCAGGTGGTTCGGTTGTCGTTGGAGAAATCGAAGGGGTCAGAACTGATTGACAGCGAATTAACGGCTTCTTAGCCAACCCCAGGGACACTAAAATCATTTCAGTTTGCCGAGTCGATCATGCTCATAGTTGCGAATCATTTGCCGGAATTCTGCACCAACTCGACCCAAGCGGTGGCAGTGGTAAGTTTGCCGCTCAATCGCTGAAAAAGGGGAGGCGTCGACGGCGGAGTCGTTCCTCGCTTGCCGGGAGCCATCTGCCGTGCGGTCCGATCGAGTAACTCCAGATAATCCCCCTGTGTGAGGGGACGAGACTACACCCTACACCCTACACCCTACACCCTACACCCTACACCCTGAAAACTGAAAACTGAAAACTGAAAACTGAAAACTGAAAACTGAAAACTGAAAACTGAAAACTGAAAACTGAAAACTGAAAACTGAAAACTGAAAACTGAAAACTGAAAACTGAAAACTGAAAAAATTCATCACATGCACAACCGCAACCTCATCGGGCGCAACCACTTCCGCTCGCGGCATTCTCGCCAGCATTCTGCTCCAAATCAAACGTGACCAAAACCGGTGATTCAGACAACTTGAGTAAAATCGCAACAGATTTTCAAGCCAGCACAGTGTCCCCACGGTCCCCATCCCCACGGTCCCCACGGTCACTTTTGACACCCGAAATCGAGAACGCGACGATGAGCTCGATGGACGCTCATAATACGATGAGCACCCAAGCCCTGAATTCGGGAATGGTTCGGGAAGGGTTGAGAGACATTCTGCTGGGTCATGCCGGGCTCTACGAATTGCTTCGAGCACAAGTGGCGGCGGATCGGTCGCAGGTGTAGGGGTTTAGAATCGAAATGCTTTTCGTGTCCCCAGGGTTCTCAACCGGCGGAAATGCCGGTAAGACGATTTTAACGCAAAGACGCAGGGACGCGGAGACGCCAGGAAGACCAAAGAAGATCATCGGATTTTGCCTTTCCCTCTTTTTTGTGTCTCTGCGGCTGGGCGACTTTGCGTTAAATTTTTAAACCATTTCCTACGAACTGATCGCGAATCCCGAGGGTGAAACGTGAGGTTCGAGGCGATGAAGGATAATCAGGAAATTTCTCACCGCGTCATATCCGGCTGCAGATTCCGCAGCAGCTGAAACCGCCCACTGATTGCGATTGGCCCCAGCGGCACCGAGCGCCGCCCCTTCTGCTCCTGATGCCGCGGGCTTGTTACGATTGGAGGGAGCCACTCCGGCAGCAGCGCCTTCGGTTCCGAATACAGTTGGCTTCTAAAGTGGATCGAGCTTCAGCTTGCGAATCTCTTGCATCGGGAGGAACAGGTGTCGAGGATCGTCAAGCAACGGACGAAATCCAAACTTCGAATAGAAGTTTCGAGCGGTGTCGTCGAGAGCATCGACTTCCACAGCCCGAATGCCGACCTGATCGGAAATCTGCATTGACCTTCGCAGGGCATCCACCAAAAGTAATGCACCCAGTCCTTGGCCTTGCACGCTCTGATCGACAGCCAGCCGACCAATCAGGACCACCGGGATGTCCAGCCGAGGCAATCCCTTGGCCTCAGTGGAAGGCAATACGTCGTAGATCACCCGATGAGTTGAGACTGCATAGTAGCCGAGAACGGTTGCCTCATCAGGGCGGGTGGCAACGAACGTGCGTGAGAGATCACGACGGTCGAACTGACCGGCCCGATCCTTGAGCCACTCGTTGAGCATCCGCTGGCCGCAGTCGAAGACCGAGCGGTCATGAGCCTTTTCTAGCCTGCGAATCGTCCAATTCGCCATCAGTCGACCTGCTTCTTATACCGTCTGGCGGCTTTCACAAGGGCCTCGTTCGGCTTGCTGGATTCGTCGTCCAGCATGGCCGCAAAAACTTGCCGGTCCCGCTCGCTGAGCCGGGTGACCTGCTGCTCGTGGAGAATCTTTCGGGCCGCATGAACGAGGTTGGAAATGGCGAAATCGCTGATGGACTGCCCCATCTCGGCGGCGGCGTCTTCAATCGTCTTCTTCAGTTCGAGGCTGAGCCGGAAGTTGATCCGAGCATCGCTGTTCGTTTTCGGCATCATTCGGCCTCCTTTTGTTCATGTGGCAATCTCTCATCAGAATGTACGTCAAAACGCCACATTCTTCAAGTCGAGGCTTCCGCCATCTCCTTCGGAGATATCAAAGGGGTCAGGACTCATTGTGAGATACTTGGCCCCGAGTGATGCGTCTGTATGGGCAACCATCCAGTCGAAGCGTTCACAGGGGAAAGTCCGGGCTGTGTATTGAGCTCCGAAAACATTCTGCTTCGGAGTCCTGAGTGAAGTCGAGCTCGTCGTTTTTTAGGTCTCCTCTGGCGACGCAAGATCGTCAAACCGGCGGCGGCGAATTTGTGGTTGCGGGAAAAGCTTCGTCCCACGGGTTGTCTCAAAGCGGACAACCCGTGGGGCGAAGCTGACGAGTCTGTCGTGGGGCTGTGGTGATTAGCTTGACAGTCGTTGCTTCCACCGACGCGGGGTCGATGGAGAACGAGTTTTTCCTGGGCTGGTTGTTCGCGTTGCCGCCGTTACTTTTACTGGCTGTTAAGCTAAGAAAACGCATGAAACCCCAAGCTCTCCACCGGCCCAAACACCCCGTGTCGGTGGAGAGCAACGACTGGCCAGCTAAGAAATGGGTATTCCCTGCGCCCCTGCGGCTTGGCGTCTTTGCGTTCTCTTTCTCTTGCCGGCATTCCCACCGCGAACCGAGTCATGGGCCGAGATGTTGCCGGTTTCACTCAGGATAGAATCCCAGCAAGTCCGCAACCCGATTATTCGGCTTTCGCAGGCTCACCGGCGAGGACGCTTTTCAACGCTGCACGCAGTTGTTCATCAAATCGGGCCCCCCCACCAATGAAGAGCCGCGCTACGTTGCCATTGCGATCGATGATCACGGTTTGCGGGATTGCCGTCGCGCCGTAGCGTTCGGCAACCCGGCCATCGAGGTCGAGGACCACTGTGGTGGATAACCTGAGACGGTCGAGTGCCGCTTTGGCTTTTTCTGCCGATTCTTCCAAATTCACCGCATAGAGTTCGACACCCTGCTCGGCAAATTCATGAACCACCTGATCGATCTGCGGCATCACCTGCAGGCAGGGGCCACACCATGAGGCCCAGAAATCCAGTACCACCACCTTCTGCTTGTGGTCTGTCAGCACGAACTTCTTTCCTTCCAGGTCTGTCAACGTGATCTCGGGGGCCGGTTTTCCCACTAGGGCCGACTCTTTCCCGTCACCCCCATCGCCGGAACCTTCACCCCCTTCTTTTGGTGCGAGTGGATCGGCGGATTGTCTCAATTTCCAATCGTGAAAAGGGAGTCCCGCAGCGGCTTGTTCGATCGC
>JBIKZJ010000416.1:0-5602 GCA_044354755.1 Schlesneria sp.
CACTGAGCGGAGAAAAGTGTGTTTCCTCGCCCCGGTACTCCGGGGAGAGGGTTAGGGTGAGGGGTCTTTTTCCCGCTGCCGTTAAACAGAAACATCTCGTCGAATTCACGGTGATTCACAGAAAATGAATTGCGAAATGATTGCGAACTGTCACGGGTGATCTTGACGTTCGAAGAACCCCTCACCCTAACCCTCTCCCCGGAGTACCGGGGCGAGGGGACAGGACCTGCCCGCAGTCTTTGCCTGTGAGATTCGGTTCGTGTCATCGCCGTGTGCAGGAGTGGCACTGCTTCGGAGTCCTCCGAGAGGCTGTGCCACGCTTCCAGTCTTTTGTGGATCGTCTTGTGGGACGACATCGTCAAACATTGGTCTTGGGATTTGTGGTGGCATGCGCCGTGACGTTCGGCACTGTTGGCCCCAAAGCGGACAAACAGTGGCACGACGCCCAAGAATTCGCCTTCGAGCGACACTTTCTGCCACCCGAATGGGAATCAGAACTTGATACCGAAGCGGTTTTCGATCGACTGATTGACCGGTTCGGGCTGAACAGCAAGTCATTTCCTCAAGCGGCCTGCCGTGGGTGGTCTTGGCTGGTTGCGGGTTTCTGGTCCGATGACTGACACCGAATGGAACGTGGCGAGTGTATTCGTTGCGGGATTTTTCCTTTATAATCTTGTCCTATTCCTGCGGGTTTGCCAACCCGTAAAACGGAATCATGACGAGAATCACGATCAGAAGGCAAAGCGATGATGACTCTTAAGGATAGGCTTAATTCTGAGATTGCAATTCCCCAGGCCACTCCGTTGTGGAGGCGACCGAGGTTTTGGGGGCGACCGAGCTGGCTCGTCGGTACCCTGCTGGCAATCGCCTGTGGTCTGCTCGGACCGGCGACATATGGGGCGGAAAAAAACGCTGATGAATCCGGGATGATGGATCTCAACAAGGGGATCGTGGTTGCTCCCGACTCGCTTTCTGCTCGCGAGAAAAAAGCGGTCCTGATGCTGGTCGATGAAGTTCGTAAGCGAACCATGATCAAGTGGTCCGTTCAAAATGACCTCCCCAAAGTTCAGCAGAGTCCGCTCATTCTGGTCGGTCCGCTGGAAAAGATTCGTCCACTGCTCGCCGCCAAAGGGGTGATGCTTCCCCAGGATCGACAGGTGCCGCGTCCCGAGGGTTACCAGATTGCCACGATCTCTGATCGGAACCTCATCGCTGTTATGGGTAACGACGAGCGGGGAGTCTTGTTTGGCGTGGGGCGATTGCTGCGTGAGTTACGCCTGAATCGCGGTCACATTCAACTTCCCGCCCGTTTCCAGGAACGGTCTGCCCCCGAAACCCCCTTACGCGGGCATCAATTGGGCTATCGGCAGAAAACGAACTCGTACGATGCCTGGAATATCGAGCAGTGGGAACAGTACTACCGCGATCTGGCTGTCTTCGGAACCAATGCGATCGAACTGATTCCCCCTCGGTCTGATGACGAAGACGATAGCCCTCATTTTCCCGCCCCGCCACTCGAGATGATGGTCGATATGTCACGCGTGGCCGATGAATACGGATTGGATGTCTGGATCTGGTATCCGGCGATGGATCAAGATTATACCGATCCGGAAACCGTCAAATTTGCACTCCAGGAATGGGAACAAGTCTATCAACGGCTCCCCCGGATCGATGTGATCTTTGTGCCAGGGGGCGATCCTGGCCACACCCATCCGCTGCCGCTCATGGCCCTGCTGGAACAACAAGCCGCCTTGCTGAGAAAATATCACCCCAAGGCACAGATGTGGATGTCACCACAGAGCTTTAACAAAGACTGGGATGACGAGTTCTACAAGTTTATGCGAACTGAACCGAAATGGCTGGACGGAATTGTCTTCGGCCCGCAAGTTCGGATCTCACTTCCGGAAGTTCGTCAGGCAATTCCCGCTCGCTATCCGATTCGCGGATATCCCGATATCACACACAGCATCAATTGTCAGCACCCCGTCCCCGAATGGGATGTCGCCTATGGCATTACCGAGGGGCGCGAGGTGATCAACCCGCGACCACTCAGCCAAGCCGAAATTTTCCGGTATTACCAGGCCTCGACCATCGGCTTTCTCACCTATTCCGAAGGGTGTAATGATGATGTTAATAAATTTGTCTGGAGTGGTCTGGGCTGGAATAGTCAGACTTCTGTGATCGAGATCCTGCGAGAATACAGTCGTTATTTTATCGCCGAAAAGTTTACCGACGAGTTCGCTCAGGGACTATTGGGGCTCGAACAGAACTGGGTCGGCCCGCTGCTGACCAATGCTGGGGTAGAAACAACCCTGCAACAGTTTCAGGCCATGGAAAAAACAGGTGGGCCGAAGTTGCTGGGGAATTGGCGATTTCAACAGGCTTTGTACCGCGCCTACTACGACGCGGGACTCCGCGATCGCCTGATTGCCGAAACGGCACAACGAGCGGAAGCCGCCGAGATCCTGCGCCGAGCCCCTCGGACTGGTTCGCTGGTTGCCATGAATCGGGCCGATGCGATACTCGATCAAGCCGATCTGATTCAAGCTTCGCCCGAGCGGCGCAATCGCGTCAATGAACTGGCCGAGGCATTGTTTCAAAGTATTCACATGCAACTGAACAGCAAACTGCATCAGGGGGAGCATGGTCGGGGAACTTCGCACGATACCATCGATCGTCCACTCAACGATCGATTCTGGGTCAAGCAACAGTTGGCGAAGTTACGACTGCTGGAAAAAGAAGAGGACCGACTGCTGGGATTGCAGGGGGTGGTTCATCGAACCGATCCGGGGCCAGGCAACTTTTATGACGATCTGGGGGATCCACACCGCCAACCTCATCTGGTCCCCAATACGACCCCGTTCGCCGAGAACCCCGACTTCCGTAAGTCGGTCTACACCAGCTTTGATTATCGCAGCGACCGCCCGCGCGAGTGGTGGACTAATGTGCTTAGTATGTACGACGGACCGCTCCAACTGCGATACGAAGGGCTCGAGAAAAACGCGAAATATCAGGTCCGCTTTGTTTATTCGTCCGAGCCGTTACGCAAAGTCAAAATTCGTCTCGATGCCGACGGTGAGACGCTTCACGATTGGATGGTGAAACCCGATGAGATGACAACGCTCGAGTTCGAGATCCCACCCGCCGCGACCGCCGATGGTGTGCTCAATCTCCGCTGGATGCGTGAGCCCGGTTTGGGTGGGAATGGACGTGGCTGCCAGGTTGCCGAAGTCTGGTTGATCAAGCGATAAGTCCGCTGATGCGATTTTCGCAGAGGATTGACCCAGTCCAGGTCGAGGTCCAGGTCGAGGTCAAGGTCGAGGTCGTGAGCGGCTCACGCACCGCAACCTCTTGAATATCTTCGGGAGCTCGTTGGGGGCTCGTCGATCAGGCGAGTAAGTCCGGGATGATTTTGGCCCCTTCCACACCGGTCAGTCGCTGGTCGAGTCCCTGGAACTTGACCGTGAAGCGTTCGTGGTCGACACCCATACAGTGCAGCATCGTCGCATTCAGGTCGTTGATA
This sequence comes from Schlesneria sp., assembly GCA_044354755.1. Classification (GTDB taxonomy): domain Bacteria; phylum Planctomycetota; class Planctomycetia; order Planctomycetales; family Planctomycetaceae; genus Schlesneria. The sequence goes on from JBIKZJ010000416.1 coordinate 3,524, forward strand.
TGAACCGGATTCTTGGCCACATTATAGCTGAAGTCGTCGGTCTCACCGTAGACCTGGCCACCCTTGATTCCCCCGCCCGCCATCCACATACAGAAATTACGGGGGTGATGATCCCGACCATAGTTGTCTTTGGTCAATGATCCCTGTGAATAGACCGTTCGTCCAAATTCGCCTCCCCAGACGACGAGGGTTTTATCGAGCATTCCTCGCTGTTTGAGATCCGTTAGCAGGGCTCCTATCGGCTGATCCGTGTCTTCGCATTGCGATCGCAAGTCACGGGGCAAATTGCCATGCTGGTCCCAGCCGCGATGCAGCAATTGCACTACGCGGACACCACGTTCGATCAGTCGTCGAGCCAGCAGGGCACTCGCCGCAAACGTACCGGGCCGGTTCACATCGGGGCCATACATTTCCAGGGTGGCGGCGGTCTCTTGCTTGAGGTCGGTCAGTTCCGGAACGCTGGTTTGCATCCGGAATGCCATTTCATATTGGGCGATTCGTGTAATCGTTTCGGGATCGCCGAGCTGTTCCAGAGTCCGTCGGTTCAGTTCACCGAGGGTATCGAGCATGGCCCGACGGTTTTGGGGACTGACACCCGGGGGGTTTTGAACATACAGGACCGGATCCCCCACATGCCGCAAGGCAACCCCCGTATATTTGCTCGACAGGAAACCGCTGGACCACATGCGGGTGAACAAGGCTTGTGCCGCGGCACCGGATTTCCAGGTTGGGGTGAGGACCACAAAACTGGGGAGATCGTTGCTCACACTGCCGAGTCCATATGATAGCCAGGAACCAAGGCTGGGCTTACCGGGTACTTCACTGCCGGTCATGACGAAGGTACAGGCAGGATCATGGTTGATGGCATTGGTATGGATCGATCGGACGACCGCAATGTCATCGACGCATTTGGCGGTATGTGGCAGTAGTTCGCTAACCCAGGTTCCGCATTGGCCATGCTGCTGGAATTTGAACATTGACGGTGCCACCGGCAATCGTGTCTGGCCGCTGGTCATGGTCGTGATTCGCTGTCCCTGGCGAATCGAGTCGGGCAAATCCTTATCAAAGTATTCTGCCAGATTCGGCTTGTAATCCCACAAATCCACCTGGGCCGGACCGCCGTTCATGTGCAGATAGATGATGTTTTGCGCTTTGGCGGCAAAGTTCGGCAAGCCGGGGATTGGCGGGTGCATCCGGGCGGGGTCGGCATGCTCTTCCCCCCGCAGCGATGAAGCGGCACACAATCCCAGCCCCATACCTCCCAGGCGAACCCCCGTGGAACCAAAAAACTGACGGCGGGTGAGATCCCGTTGTTGATCAAGAAATGGATGCATGACAGTGACTCCCAGAATGATTCAGCGCTACCAGATCCCGCATGAACGCCTGCCGTACGGAATCGCCCGGTGGCAATTTTGGAATTGGATATCTCGATCTCTCTCAGTTGCGATTCAGTGCCTCATCGGTGTTGAGCACCAGATTGGCCAGCATCGTCCACGCAGCGGTTTCCTCGTCGGGGGCGATGTGGCGGGGGATCGATTCCCCGATATGAATCGCCTGCTTGGCGGCGGCAGGATTTGCGGCGAACAATTCCCGTTGCTTCTGCAGTGCGGCCGTCAGCAGCGTAAGTTCCTCGGGGTTCGGTACGCGAGACAAAACCATGCGATACAGGATTTTGATTCGTTCTTCGGTGTTCGTTTCACCCACCGCGAGGACTCGTTCCGCCAGCCCCCGTGCCCCCTCAAAGTGCTGGATGTCGTTCATCAGCTGGAGTGCCTGCAGTGGGGTGTTACTGCGTTCGCGAACGGTGCAAACCTGTTCGCGATTCGGGGCGTCAAAGTTGGACATGAATGGCGGGGGCGCGGTTCGCTTGAGAAACGCATAAATGCTGCGGCGATAGAGCGACTCGCCATGATCCTGCAGATAAAACCGGGTATTGCTGTCGGAATATCCGACCGGTTCCCAGATATTGGCCGGTTGGTACGATTTGACCCCGCGTCCACCCATGGTCAGGTCGATCAGGCCACTGGTGAACAGCACATTGTCGCGAACCTGTTCGGCATCCAGACGAATGCGTGGTCC
>JBIKZJ010000066.1:0-18629 GCA_044354755.1 Schlesneria sp.
AATCCAGCTGCTGCGTGGTACAGGAATTTCGAACGTGAGATCATGAATCTGACCGTCAGCAGGGACCGACTGGCTGGCAACCGGTCGACCATTGAGAACGATTTCGACGAGTCGTTGACCACCCCGTTGCAGCGTCTCGCGGCGTGGTCCGTGTAACTCGACCGTATCACCCACCAGACGCAGGCCACCAGCCGGAAGCTCGGTTCCCTGTGCGACTGTTGCGGGTGTTTCGGGTGCGAAACTGACGCGAGCAGTGACTTTGACCATTCCTGGTGCAGCGAGCGAAACTTCATTGCGGCCGGGGGAAATTCCATTGACCTGAAATTCCAATGCATGGGCAAAACCATCCGAAACGTAGGATTGGCCTCGCGCCAGCCCGGTACACCATGCGGAAAAATCGAGCCCTGAAAAAACGTCAGGCCGTGTCCCCGTCCCGAGTGTCCCCGTTGAGTTGGGTGTCGCAGCAGGTAACTGAACGTAAACACGCCCCTGCCCCACTCGTCGACTACTCATGCAGGGAAAGTCTGTCTCACCACTCACTTTCAGTGGAAATCCACAGTTGAGCAGGTGATACCACGTATTCCATTCTTGAATGCGCTGGGTATCCATCGCGCTGATAAAGTCGCAGACCCCCTCAGCGGTGGTGACACAGATTTCCATCGCCCCCACACCATTCATTTCGGGAATCGCCAGATTAGGAAGCTGATCGGCAACGCGATCGTGGCTGGCAATCAGTTCCATTTCGTCCAATCGTTGATCGGAATTCGAATCGATTCTGACCCAGGATTCGGGCAAGAGTGCCCCCTTGGCTTCAGATGACGACAGGCGACTGTCTTGATCTTGGTCATAGGTCTGCAGCAATCGTCTGGTGGCCGCTGCGGGGTCGATTGCCAAACCGCTGGCGGAATGGGCGTAGCCGGTAATCCCCCCCTGCGCCTTGGCCCAGCGCATCACCGGGGTTGTCCAGCTGGGCCAACCCTTGGTCTCAGTTCCATCGGATCCTGGGTAGGTTTGATCTTGGAGATTGAGCAGGCAGACATGCCCCAGGGCTTGTGAACCAAATCCGCTGATTTCCAGATCATATTTCAGTAAGGTCAATGGTTCGCTCACATCATGCGGTTTGGGGGCAAAGAACTGTCGCTGGTGCCCGTAACAGGGGCCCCAGGTCAGCACACAGCCTACATTCAGACCTTCTCCTTTCACCTGTCGAAACATCTCGACCGGCAGCACTCCTTCCGTCGGTGAGGTATAATGAGCGCATCCCGCAGCGTGGATGTGGTGGTCACCACTGTAAAATCCGAACCGTTGCGGGTGAACCCAGCGCTGCAGACGAATTTCCAGACGCTGTTCCGCAGGCCGATCCAGATTTGCCTCGTTTGGCGCCGATGTGGTTTCGGTCACTGTTAACGCTTGTTCTCGAGTCAAGTACTCCGGGCCACGACCACTCTGAACGGTAAATTCTCCCGGTGGCAGCAGCAGTCTCTCGCCGTCGGCTCGGTAGATTTGCGGCTGAAAAAAGAAATCCGGCGCCAGCCGTTTGGCTTGCGGCGGATAAACATGGCCCTGTCGGTCGCGAATGATCAGCGACGCGGTGGTCGGCGAATCATCCTCGTCACAGATTGAGAGTTGAATCGGCACGGCGGGACGGATCGAAAACAGCACCGGGATTTCGCCCCGAAAACCGAGGTCCTGTTCTTGTTGACCAAGATCAAATCCGATGGTTACCTCACGACGCCCCGATTCGGTCGAAAGGATCAGCCCAACGGCATACTCCACTTCCAGGCCACTCAGTCGATCAGACATCGGCGGTTGCTGGAACAGTTCGACCGCCAGGAAACGTTGCTTGTCTCGCTGTCGATTTTCATTCTCGATCAGTTCGAGTGACTGTTGCCGCTGCATACTCAGCTTGGCGACACCCGCGTAGACCGCACCCGCTTGGGGGCTGACGATCCGGAGCGGTTTGGTCACGGTACTGTCATTCAAAATCTTAATCAAAAAGGGAGTAAAGCCAAACTGTTGTAAAGACACTTTGGCAGGCCCACGCCGAACTTTGACTCGCTCTTCCGGGTTGATCTGAACAACAAATAACACGAGTGGATCGAGCTGCTGTTGGATTTGGTCGGCATCTCCCGACTCGATCGAATTCATCAACCCCTTGATCGACGAGTCGGCTAGTGGGGTTCCGAGTAACCGCATGGTTGAGATCAATCGGCGCGTATTGGCACCCAGCGGTTGAGCCTCGACCTGGGCGCGATCAGGGATTGAGCCGAGTTGGTCTTCCCCCGTACAGCGCGATGAAAAAGCGCCGTCGCACACGAGGGCAAGTAACAAGAGAAATCGCCGAGTCTTGCATTTCATAAATGGGCCTCTCACGGACTTCGCCTCAGTATCTCTCGTCAACCGGCAGGAATTGGATCACCGACGGGGTTTCCAGGCGTAAGCGATGCTCGCATTTTTTGCAAAAAACTTTTCTCTGGCACCGCGACTTTGATCCTGAAAAAAGTCCGTGACAATCTGCAGCACCAGCTCATAGGGGCCGGCAAGTTCGCTGACGGGCCAATTGCTGCCGTAGATCAATTTGTCTTCGCCGAATGCCTGCCAGGCCTCCTGCAGCACCGGATGATAAAACTCGGTCGCCTGCGGAGCCTTTTTCGCATCGGTCCGGGCACTCTCGATCAGTGCGGAAACTTTCAGGTAAACCTGTGAATGGCTGGCGGCGGCTTTCAGTTCCCCAAGCCATTCGGCGGGTGGCTGCTTGCCATCGATTTTGATGTTGGAAAGATGGTTGATGACGATCCGCAATTCCGGTATTCGTCCAGCCAGCCGATCAACCAGCATCAAGGTTTCCGGGCCACCGTTCACATCGAGCTCAAGATCCGCATCGACGAGCCTCTGCAAATCCATGAGGAATTCAGGTCGATCCAGCCCCGCTTTCACCTGCGAGGATCCGATCCGAATCCCTCGATAAAGGGAATTCCTGGAAAATCTCGCCAAATCTTTCGCGAATCGTGCCGTTCCTGGAGAAAGATTTCCGACGATCCCCAGGACGAAGGGATGATCGGTGGCGAGGTCAAGCAGCCATTGATTGTCTTCCAGCCAAGGACTCGCCTCAACAATGATCGTCCCCGTGACGCCAAAGGGCTTGGTCAACGATTCAAATTCTCGGGGGAGAACCGGCCGATAAAGCACCGGGTCATTTTTTGCTGGCCACGGTACACCCTCGGGACGAGTTGGATCGTAGAAGTGAGTGTGCGTATCAACGATCGGAAATCCGATTTTGTTGGCTTCGGCCTTTCGATCGATCGAAGCCTTGCCGTTTGCCTCATCCGCCAGAACTGCAGCCAAACGAGCGGCCGAGGGGTTGGCGGTCGCCGTGCTTGGGGGAATCAGTTGTGATGCCAGCGGCACCGTGACAAGTCCCGCCATCGCGGACGAACTGGACCTGATGAAATCTCGACGAGTGTACGCCATCAGTCAGATCCTGTTAGCTTGAGGAATGAGTAAACGGTCGATTCCATCATGGTACAAGCGGAGATCGCCATGTACAGGCAGGACAGGAACATCAGGAACCCGGACGGACTCGGATGGGGATCGATTTAAAGAGTCGAACCATCCCCAGCAGCAAGACAAATCCCACACTTCCAATCCCACCGAGTGCAGCCACACTCAGCCAGTCGCTGAAGATCATTCGAGTTTGCTCCCACAAGCGTCCCCAATTAAAGAGCACCACGATCGCCGCAATGCTGAGCCACGGACCGTACGGAAGATAAGTCTTTCCGGAGACGATTCGGACCACAACACCAACGGTGAGTCCCGCTACAGGGGCCAGCAGAAAGACGAGTGTCACCGCCTGCCAGCCAAGAAAACTGCCGATCATCGCCATCAGGGTGATGTCACCCGTTCCCATCGCCTCTTGCCCAAGAACGTAGGAACTGATGAGGCGGGCGATCCCGGTCAAGGCAGCACCTGTCGCGAGTCCAGTCAGACTCCAGGCAAGACCGTGCCAGAAACGATAGGCATCGTACCAGGGGGGGATATAAGGCCCGCGCAACTGGGGGATGGCCACTGTCCAGTCAACCCACAAATGACAGATCTGGACTTCACCAATGATCGCTGCCCCGGCCACCCCGACCAGCATTCCTGGAAAGGTGATGAGGTCGGGGATCATGTAACAGTCGAAATCAATCGCCGTCGCCAGAACCAGAAGCGAGACCAGGATCAGATGGTATCCCAGACGCCAATAGCGTCCGAGTCCGGAGGGTTGAACCTCGGCAGTTTCCAGGCAACCCCGCTCGAGCGAAGCCCCATGAAAAAATCCGAACAAGAGTGCGATGGCGAGGACGATGGAGGCCCCTCGAAGCCAGCGAATCCGCCTATCGACTGAGGGAAGTTCAAGCAAACGTCGCTCGTGCAGACTGAACGACTCAAGCAAGGCAGCGAGGCCGGTACCCACAATCAGAGAGAACAGCATGGTGAGTGGGGGGGTCAATAAACGATTCCTGCCTGAAATCCTGAGAATAGCGCTTTTAAGATTCGCAGCATATCATCCAAAGTTTCCTACAGAGTTCCACCCCCCTGCCATTTAAATCAGAGCACATGCCAGAATTTACGGCACAAGAGTTGCCTTAGGTGAGCAGAGATCGTCTGATTCTCTACACGGGAATGTGACCTCTGTACGTTGGATTTTCTTGGTAGAGATCCAAAACAATTTGCCACAATGATCCTGAAGCGCTCGAGGAGATTCTTGTGAGGTTTTCCCTTTTGGCTGCAATCGCAGCATGTCTGTTTTCGTGTTTTTCCCCCGGGTTTGTGTTAGCAGACGAGTCTGCTGGTACGGCACCTGCGGCATCAGCAATTAACCAATTCAACTCCGGCGATATCGCCTGGATGCTTACATCCTCAGCACTTGTGCTTATGATGACAGCACCCGGATTGGCTTTATTTTACGGGGGTCTCGTTCGGAAAAAAAATATTTTGGGAGTGATGATGCAATGCATCACCTTAATGGGAGTGATGTCTATCATTTGGGCACTTTATGGGTACAGTCTTTGCTTCGGGGATTCGTTAGGTGGAAATGGCGTCATCGGGGATTTCAAGTATGCCTTCCTGAATGGTGTTGTTCCTTATTGGGATTCCCAATTGGAAGTCGGCGTGCATCCCGCGTATAGCCCGAGTCTTCCTCGCTCGATTCACATGATTTTTCAAATGATGTTTTTCATCATTACTCCCGCTCTGATTTGCGGTGCTTTTGCCGAACGGATGAAGTTCAGTGCGATGCTGATGTTCTCGATCCTGTGGGGGACGTTCATCTACTGTCCGGTTGCCCACTGGGTCTGGAATGACTTGGGATGGTGTTCCGAGCTGAATGCAAACGCGACTTATAAAGCTTTTGATTTCGCGGGTGGCACCGTGGTGCACATCACTTCGGGAATCTCGGCATTGGTGTGCAGTATCCTTTTGGGAAAACGCTTGGGATTTGGGCACGAACCGATGCCACCGCACAATTTGACCTATACGTTTATTGGAGCGACCATGCTGTGGGTCGGTTGGTTTGGCTTCAATGCCGGTAGTGCGTGTGCAGCAGATCTCCGCGCTGCCAATGCTTTTGTGACGACCCACATGGCGGCAGCAGCGGGTACGGTGGCCTGGGCCTTGCTTGAATGGATCGTTCGAGGAAAACCCAGCATCCTGGGAGCCTGTTCGGGTGCGGTGGCGGGTTTGGTATGTATCACACCTGCCAGCGGTTCCGCGACGCCAATGAGTGGCATTGTATTCGGCCTGCTCGCTGGAGCTGTCTGCTTCTACGCCTGTACCACTCTTAAAAACAAGCTGGGATATGACGATTCGTTGGACGCGTTTGGGGTTCATGGTGTCGGCGGGACTTTAGGAGCCTTATTGACTGGCGTATTTGCAACCCGAGCGGTGATCCCCGGAGCGAAGGAAGCGTGCGGATTACTGGAAGGAAATCCAGGACAGGTACTCTCCCAGGCAGTCGGTGCTGGCGCCGCGATTCTTTTGGCGGTGATTGGCACCGTGATTATCCTGAAATTGGTGGATGGTTTGATTGGATTACGAGTGAATCAGGCAGGAGAATTGCAGGGACTGGATATCAACCAGCATGGTGAAGAAGGTTACATTTTCTACTGATTCAGGACTCTTTCAAGCCCTTGGCAAGTCATCATCCCCCGAAATCCAGTCCAGGAAAGTCTGCCATGAAAAAAATTGAGGCTGTGATTCGTCACTTTAAGCTGGAAGAAGTGAAAGACGCTCTGTCGCAAATCGGGATTCAGGGAATGACCGTCACCGAAGTCCGCGGTTTCGGTCGTCAAAAAGGGAAGAAAGAGCAGTATCGGGGGGCTGAGTATTCGGTCGATTTTCTCCCCAAAGTGAAAATGGAAGTGGTCGTTCCTGACGAGCAATTCAAGGAAGTCCTGAAAACGTTGATTGAAACCGCTCAAACAGGCCAAATCGGCGACGGAAAAATTTTCATCACCGACCTTGAGGAAATGATTCGCATTCGAACCGGTGAGTCGGGAGCAGATGCTTTATAAACCTAGAGTCTGAAATGGTCTGACCACTGCGGCAGATCTTTTCACCTCGGAATTTTTTAAGATGGTCACTATTGTCGTAAGGCATGTGTGGTTGACGCGTTGAGTCCGAGCCTTCACAATCGACGAAGCAGCGCTCGGCGGGGTCGATTTTTTCGTGTCTGTCAAATTTTGCCAAGGAGCTGATCGTGAAAAAAGTTGAAGCAGTCATTCGCCACTACAAGCTGGAAGAAGTGAAGAATGCGCTGACTCAGGCGGGGATTCAGGGGATGACCGTGACGGAAGTCCGTGGATTTGGCCGTCAGCGTGGTCATAAAGAAACCTACCGAGGGGCCGAGTACACGGTTGATTTTCTCCCGAAAGTCAAACTCGAAGTCGTCGTCGGCGATTCGGATGTGGCCAATGCGATCAAAACGATCTCCGATGTGGCCCGCACGGGCCAAATTGGTGACGGAAAGATTTTTGTGACCAGTCTGGAAAACGTGGTTCGCATTCGGACCGGCGAAACCGGCCCTGAAGCGATCTAAATCGTGGCGAAAAAGAGGCATATACCACTGCTTCCGTGGCTCAACTGAAGCAGTGCGTGTATCATCGTCTCCAGAAACAGACGGTTCATCGTGGTCTGGGATCCCCCGGTCAACTTTGAATTTTACGCTCCGCCACATGCCCCCCTACCGTGAGCGACTTCACGAAGCGACAAATCATGCAAATCTTCGTGATCGAATGATGAATGGAGTCTTTGATTTCGGAAGAAGTGATTTCATCGATTGTTGCGGATTCAAAATCATTGAATCCCGCGCGCTTGGATCGGATTGCGATCCTGCGAATTCGAGTTGAAGAGCTGAGAAAACAGGCGCTCAGGCGTTTTCGACTCGGTTCCTCTGGCTTGCAAACCTCGTCGTTCTTGTCCCACCTCATGGACGCGTTGATCACTCTCATCTTCGACGAAGTTCTCGTCGAAGCAGGGCCGATTGTGAGTACACGGTTGCGGGGCGAGGTCGCTTTATTGGCAGTGGGGGGGACAGGACGTGGTGACCTTTGCCCCTATTCCGATCTTGACCTCCTCTTTTTGCACACCCCGAAAGTGACCGAGATTTTTGAACCGATCGCGGCCAATGTTCAACGGGACTTATGGGACTCGGGGTTGAAACTCGGCGCGAGTGTTCGCACCGTCGCCGACTCGATTTCCTGGGCAAAACAGGAACCGCAATTTGCCACAGCATTAATTGATTCGCGCTGGTTATCCGGTGAAACATCCCTTTCCGAGCAACTTCGAAATCGATTTGCCAAAACGGTGGTGAAAGCGAGAAGACATCAATTTTTGTCGGACATTGTGGCTGCCCGGAATACAGAGCGGGAAGAATTTGGTGCCACGACCCAACAACTGGAGCCCGATATCAAACGGTCTCTCGGGGGGCTCCGTGACCTGCATCTGATCCGCTGGATCGGATTTGCCCTGTATGGTTCCGGCGATTTTGACTCGTTGCGATTGTCAGGGGCCATCACGAAAGAAGAGTCTCGTCGACTGGCTCACGCGTATGAATTCCTGATCGGATTGAGAATTGACCTTCATTTTGCCGCAGGAAAAGAACAAGACACACTTTCCCGTAACGATCAGCTGCGAATTGCCAAATTAAGAAACATCGCGGCGGGCGAGGGGCAGATTCCTGTTGAACGTTTTATGCAAGAGTATTTTCAGCATAGTTCGACAGTGGCCGAAATGGCTCAACGACTGATTGAACGGACTCGCCGCAGTCCGTGGTTGATTCGTGCTGCAGATTACCTGATCTCTTATCGCAGCGATGATATCTACCGGGTCGGGCCTGAATTGCTGGACATTCCGAAGGGACGTGACCGCGTTGCCACATGCGGCTCCATCGAGGGTGTGTTGCAATTGTATCTCACCGCGACACGTTATCGACTGAGGGTTGCGCCAGGACTTGCCGAAAAAATTAAACTCGAACAGCATCAACCCCCGGCGGTCCTGTCACCGGATGCCATCGCAGCCTTTCTCACTCTACTGCGGACAACTGGTACGCTCGGCCAGGCTCTGCGAGGCCTGCATCAGAATGGTGTGCTGGAAGCAGTCCTTCCCTGTTTGCAGCACATCCGCTGCCTGCTGCAGTTTAATCAGTATCATCACTACACGGTCGACGAGCACACGTTAAGGTCGATCGAGGCGGTCGAGAGATTTGCGGCAGACCTGAGTTCTGTCGGAAAAGCTTACCGCGAAATTCATCACAAAGAGGTCTTGCATTTAGCATTGTTGCTTCACGATGCAGGAAAGGGTTACGACGAGGATCATAGTGAAGTCGGCAGACGGCTGGCGTCCGATGTCGCATTGCGGCTGGCATTGCCTGATCATCAACGGGATCTGCTGATGTTTCTGGTTCACCGCCATTTGCGAATGGCCGATCTGGCCTTACGCCGTGATATCAACGATCCGGCAGTCCTGCTGAAATTCAGCCATGAAATCGGCAGCCCCGAGGCGCTGCGAATGCTGTTCGTCCTGACCGCCGCCGATATTTCGGCGGTCGGTCCCGGAGTATGGAATGAGTGGAAGGCCGAACTGACCACAATACTTTATGAGCGCACGATGCTCTGGCTGAGTGGTAAAAGTCATCTGTTTGATGAGGCGACCCGACTGAAAACCATCAAACAGCAGGTCACTGCGCTCATGACCGAGAAGACGTTGGAAAAGCGTCTGGGGAACCGGCCAACCGTTGAGCTCGCCCCCCTCGCCAAACAACTGGACCAGTTTCCGCCGCACTATCTCCTGGAAACACCTCCCGCACGCATCGCGGATGATTTTCGGATTGCGCTCGCCCGACAGCCCGATGAAATCCATGTCGAAGCAAACTATGATGCGGAAACCTCGACGGTCGAATATCGGATCATCACTCACGAACAAATTGCTCCTGGCTGCTTTCATAAGCTCTCGGGGGTTTTATCCGCCAAGCGATTGGCCATTCTGTCTGCCGCCATTTGCACCACCCAGGATGGTGTCATTATTGACGTTTATCGCGTTCGCGATGCGGATCATGCGGGCGAGATTCCCACCTGGCGTGTGGATGAGATCACCTTGGCAATCCGTAAAGTTCTTCGTGGTGAAATCGATGTCGAAACGCTGCTCAAATCGCGAGGCCGTTTTGCCTTTCAATCGCTGAGAGGCCCCGTCTCGGATCTCCCCATGCGCGTGGTGATCGATAACGAGTCGTCTGATCGCTACTCGGTCATCGATGTCTTCGCGCATGATCGTCCCGGCCTGTTATATGCGATTACGAGAACTCTCTACGAATTGAACCTGAGTGTCATTCTTGCCAAGATCGCGACACACTTCGATCAGGTTCTTGACGTGTTTTTTGTCACCGAAGCCGATCAGCAGAAAATCAGCGACACCGAGCGTTTGAAGTTCATTCGAGAACTCCTTACCGAAAAACTGACCGATTTCGAAAAAACGGCGATCGCGGATCAATAAACTCTCAGTCCCCTGATCACAGGTTTTGCCCCAATGATTTGTGGCGGCTGGCAAAATTCGGTTTCTTTAAACCAGGAAATACGGTATCATCTACTGTGCAGGAGGTTACCCTTGGCACTGTGGCAAGAGAGATTCCTGTTGTGGAATGTCGTATTCGCGGTGGATGAGGAATGTTCATGCCAGATCGAAACCACAAAAATCGTCCGAACCGTTTCCCATTTCAGACCATCCTGATTCTGAGCGGATTGGGGTTGTGTTTTGCTTGGGCTCCCTGCTTCGCCGCCGAACATGCCGATCAGCCAACGGTCACATTTGAATCTGACATTCAGCCGCTGTTGACCCGTTTGGGTTGCAATGCAGGAGCCTGCCACGGCAAATCACGCGGACAGAACGGTTTTGCCCTCTCGCTTCTCGGTTTTGATTCGGATTTCGATTACACCGCACTCGCCCGAGAAGGACGTGGCCGACGCGTCTTTCCACCCGCTGCGGAAGAGAGTCTGCTGCTGCAAAAAGCCGTTGGACAGGTCCCCCATGGTGGCGGTAAACGATTCGAAATCGGTAGCCCCCCTTACGAACAGATTTATGCCTGGATTCGTTACGGCCTGCCTCGAACACCGGCCGATGCACCAACACTGGTTCGCGTCGTGGCCGAACCGGCCAGTTGCAGTCTGATTCCCAAACAACAGTTTCCACTCAAAGTCTTCGCTGAATATTCCGATGGTCGGCGCCGGGATGTCACCGAAGCTTCTGCCTACCAGTCGAATGATCGGACGATTGCGGCCATCGTTCCTGCTGGAGATGGCGTGATCCAGGCAGGAGCCATTCCCGGTGAAGCCGCGATCATGGTCCGGTATATGAATCATATCGCGGTTTGTGCGGTGACGATTCCCCTTCCTGGTCATGTTCCCGAGGAACTGTATGATCGCCTGCCGCGCAATAACCAGATCGATGATCTGGTCTGGAAGAAATTGAAGTTACTGGGAACACTTCCTTCGGAATTGGCAAGCGATTCGACCTTTCATCGACGCGCCTCCATCCGCGTGATTGGCCGCTTGCCTACCCCTGATGAGACTCGCCATTATCTCGCCGATCAAAACCCCGATAAAAAGCAGGCCTTGATTGACCAACTGCTTGATCGGCCTGAGTATGGCGATTTCTGGGCCAATAAATGGGCCGACTTGCTCCGCCCCAACCCCTATCGTGCGGGGATTAAATCGGTCTGGAATCTGGATGCCTGGCTAAAAGAGGCGTTTCGCCAAAACATGCCCTACGATCAGTTTGTCCGAGAATTGTTGACCGCGCAGGGAAGCACCTGGCGAAACGGAGCAACCGTAATCTTTCGTGATCGACCGGAGCCGATTGAAATCGGAGCTTCGGTCAGCCAGCTATTTCTTGGCGTCCGGCTGGAATGTGCCAAGTGCCATCACCATCCTTTTGAAGTTTGGAGTCAGGACGACTTTTTTGGGTTCGCTGCATTCTTTTCACGAGTTGGCCATAAAGGCGAGGGATTGTCCCCTCCCATCTCTGGTGGCGAAGAGATCATCTTCACCACGAATTCCGGTCAACTCAATCATGGCCGCACCGGATTGCCAGTCCCGCCCAAAACATTGACCGGCCTCCCGTTGACGCTGGGTCCCGAAGTCGACCCGCGAGAGGTTCTTGCAGCATGGATGACCGAAACCTCGAACCCTTACTTTTCCCGAGTCATGGCCAATCGAATCTGGACCGAGATGATGGGACGGGGGCTGGTCGATCCGGTGGATGATATCCGTGCCACCAACCCTCCCTCGAACGAAGCCTTACTCGACTATCTTGCTGCCGAATTTCGCCAGCATGGGTATGACATTAAAAAGCTCATTCGCACCATCACGCGGTCGCACGTCTTCCAGCTGAACTCGTTGCCGAACGAACGAAATGTATCCGACATCAAGAATTTTTCCCGCTATTACCGCCAGCGGATGCGGGCCGAGGTTCTGCTGGATGCGGTCAATGATGTGCTGGCAGTCGAAGAGGACTTCACGGCAATGCCTCCCGGTTCACGGGCGATGCAATTGTGGACCCACCGCGCTTCCTCGCTATTCCTTGATACCTTCGGGCGCCCAGACCTGAATCAAGATCCTCCCTGTGAACGGTCAACCGAGTCCACCACGCCGCAGGTGTTACATCTCATGAATTCCCCTGCGTTAAATCGCAAGCTGGGAATCGATCACGCTCGCCCCGCCAAGTTGGCGGCTAGCGACCTGTCCAATCTCGAGCTGATTGAAGAAGCCTATCTGCTAGTTTACAGCCGTTTTCCAAACTCGGAAGAGCGACAACAGGCCTTGTCGTTCTTGCCAGAAAAAGCCATGCGGCGAGCCGCCGTCGAAGATTTGTTCTGGGCACTATTGAATACCCCCGAATTTTCATTTTTGGACTGACAATCACCAGACCATTCCGTCCACTGAATAGGAAACCTGACATCATGACGATTCATCACAACTGCGAAGGAATCGGGCGTCGAGATTGTCTCAAGCTCGGATTAGGAAGCCTGGTGGGCGCCGGTTTTGTCGATGCGATTCGTGCCCGCAGCACCGCTGACGATCTCTCCCGCAATAAAACCAGCTGTATTCTGGTCTGGCTGGATGGTGGTCCCAGTCACTTTGAAACATTTGACCCCAAACCGACGGCCCCCTCCGAGATTCGGGGCGAATTTCAGCCGATTCAGACAAAAACCCCGGGTATCTCGTTCTCGGAAAACATGACGCGACTGGCCGCGATCAGCGACAAGCTGACGATTGTTCGCTCGATCCGACATGACCAGAACAATCACGGTGCTGGTAATCATTACATGACCACGGGGGCTCCTACCCGGATCCCCGTCAGTTGTGGGGCTTTCGTCAGTTTTCACCCCAGCATGGGTTCAGTTGTTTCCTTTGAACGTGGTGCCAAAGATGGACTCCCACCCTATTTTTCCATCCCGGATATGGCTCGTTCCGGGGGGCCGAATTTCCTCGGTGCCCGTCATGCACCGTTTGTTGTCAGCGACGACCCGAACCAGGAATCCTTTATGGTTCGCGATGTCACCATCCCGAAAGAACTGGATGATGCCCGAGCCATCGGACGAAGAAACATTCGGGGACATCTGGACCAGTTCATTCGGTTTCAGGATCGGTCTGCCGGCGACCCCGTGGTGGGTGCCGACGAAAACTATCAGCAAGCGGTTTCGTTAATGACCTCGGCCGCGGCCCAACGCGCCTTTGAGATGCATCGGGAACCGGGCCCGATTCGAGATGCCTATGGGCGAACCTCGTTTGGACAACAGGCGTTATTGGCACGGCGACTGGTCGAAGCGGGGGTGCCATTTGTCACGTTGTATAACGGCGGCTGGGATCACCACTCGAACATTTTCCCCGCCTTTCGTACGCAGGGGCAGAAACTCGATGCGGTCGTGGCCACACTGATTGAGGATCTCGATCAACGAGGCCTCCTCGCAACGACACTCGTCATCGTGATGGGTGAGTTTGGCCGTACGCCAGCGATTTCCACATTGCCAGGTTCGACAACCCCCGGTCGCGATCACTGGTCGAGTGCCATTTCGGTCCTGGTTGCCGGTTGTGGCACACCCGGTGGACAAGTTGTCGGGGCGACTGATCCGCGAGGTTATGCGGCCGTAGAAAAGGTTTACGCCCCCGAAAATCTTGTCTCGAGTGTGTATCTCAAACTGGGAATTGATCCCAACAAGATTCTTTACAACGGGGCGGGTCGACCAACGCATCTGGTGAGTGACCCACGTCCCATCTCCGAGCTCATGTAATGGTGCGGATCCCGGCAAGGGATCGAAAGAACAACGACGGTTTGGCTCTCTTGCAAAGTGGTTTTCATGAACGCTGCGGACGAAAACAACAACACCTTGATCCCACGAAAAAGGGTTCAGCCGCTGCCGATACGAACCCCGATGTTTCCACCACAGCAAGCTCTTAGCCAATCTGATCGGCGGATAAAGAGCTACCTCATGTTTTACGGTTTGTCTTGCGGTCGGCGATGGGGACAACGAATTGCACTGTACCTGCTGTGCGGGGGACTTTGGTTGGCGGCCGCTCGTGGTGCCACCGCAGCCCCTCCCACGCTGACAAACCTGTTCCCCGCCGGCGGACAGCGTGGAACAACCGTCACCGTCACCTGCGGTGGCAGTTTCGCGACGTGGCCGGTCAAGGTCTGGGCTCCTGGGGTCGAAGTGGTTGCCACGGCCGATTCAGGAAAACTGGAAGTGACGATTCCCGGCGATCTGGCCGCCGACCGAATCTGGTTTCGCTTGTACAATCAGGAAGGGGTTTCGATTCCCCAGCCGTTTCTGATCGGGTCTCGGAAAGAGATCAACGAGATCGAGCCGAACAACAAACTGGCCGAGGCACAGCCGATCACCGAATTGGATGTGACGGTCAATGGGCTTTTCAAAGAGGCGGAAGTCGATAGCTTTGCCGTCACCCTCAATGCGGGGCAAACCCTCGTGGCGGCCTTAGACGCCAACACGCGTCTCGGATCGCCAATGGATTCGATCCTGCAAATTGTCTCACCACAAGGGATCGTGCTGGCGGAAAATCATGACGATCTCAAGCTCGACCCCCGCCTCACCTTTACGCCAAAAACCACGGGAACTTACTTTGTTCGCCTGTTTGCCTTTCCTGCGGCACCGGATACCAGTATTCGTTTCAATGGTGGTGCCAACCATATCTATCGGTTGACGCTGACCACAGGTCCGTATGTCACTCACACAATTCCGCTCTCGGTACCGGGTGAGAATCCGGGAATGGTTGCGGTGAGTGGCTGGAATCTTCCGGTCGATACCCGACTCAATGTGGTTCCCTTTGGCGGTACACGGTTCGTCGAATCGCAAGAGTACGAAGTGCTGGATGAGTTGCGGCGGATGCCGGATGCCCGAATCGGGTTTGCGTTCTCGCCCGACTTTTCCCAGGCCACCCGTCTTCGTTTCACTCCGCCAGCAATCACGACAACCGCGGGTTCCATGGATGAAAAGGGTGTGATGACCATTCCGGTCTCGTCATCCCTCACCGGCTGTCTCACACAAAAACAGGCGACGGCCGAGTACCTGATTCCCGTGGTCAAAGGGCAACCGCTAGTGATCTCGGCAGAAGCCCGTAGCCTGGACTTGCTGCTGGACCCCGTCATGAAGTTGGTTGACCCCGCCGGAGCCGTGATTGCGGAAATCGATGACACCGGGGCCACACGGGATGCTGCGATTGTGCACACCGCTGCTCAAGACGGTCTGTACCGGCTCACAATCACCGATCGATTCCGCAAGGGTGGGGAGCGTTGCTGGTATCTGCTGACCGTCCGACTGGATCAACCCGATTATGACTTAGCGGTCACCGGCGATGCGGTTGTTGTTGCTGTCGATAAACCTGCCGAGATGGTAGTCAAAATCGCTCGGCGAGGAACCCCGGCTGACGCAATTGGGCCGATTTCACTACAGGTCATTGGCTTACCGGAAGGGATTTCCTCGGCAGCGGTCCTCTCGGAAGCGACAGGACCCACTGCCGCAGAAGTGAAGCTCACGCTGACCACCACCGGAATTCCCTTTTCCGGTCCGATTCGCATCCTGGGCAAAGCGGCGGCAGCCAATGACCTCGTCCGATCCGCCCGAACAGCCGCTCGATTGGGGGTCGCTTTCGACACCATCTGGCTAACAGGGCTGGAAAAACCCCAGTGAAAAAACAGCAGTGAAAAGCGCAAATCAAACCGGAACTTCGTCACGATGATCCGTCACTGGGAAGATCTTGCCGATTGCGCGGGACGACTGCCGGAGCGAAGATCCGGTAAAGAACAGGAACAACAAACAACGTCAAGATGACGGCGCTGACTAGCCCCCAGACAATGACTGTGGCAAGGGGACGCTGCACATCGGAACCGAGTCCCCTAGCCACCGAGGCGGGCAACAAGCCCAAAATCGCCACTACGGAAGTGATCCGGATCGGCCGTAATCGCCCCAGTGCTCCCTCGATAATCGCGTCGTCCATTGACAGTCCTTTGTGTCTGAGGGCGGTAATCCACTCGACCATCAGCACACCATCCATGATCGCGACGCCAAATAACGCGGTCAATCCGACATCGCTGGATACATTCAGCGTCATTCTTCGGTAATAAAGTTCACGAAAGGGACACCACATTGAAAAACGGCAACCGGACCACATGGTCCTGACAATCTTCACGTTTCAACGTGCCACAAATTCGTTCCGGACCCAACCGTCTCCGACCCCTTCGAAGTGCCCCAACGTCCAGTCGGCGGTTTTGCTGAGAATTTGAAATTCGGCCCCGTCCCGCAGTGGCTGGTCGAAAGCGACTTCATACGAGGCTCCGGTCCCTTTTCGAGCCGACGTTTCCGCCGTGATGACACCCCGATGATATCCCGTGATCTGCTCATCGTAGAGTGCCGCATCAACTCCAATCGCGACGGAGACAAACAGGATTGCGGCAATCGGAAACGGTAATCGTGGGATGCGAAAACCGACGGCAATCACCGTCAGCAGTGCTGCCATCGCCATGCCTCCAAAAAACAGTCTCACCTTGGTGGGAAACGAAAACCAATCTGTCCAGAACAGGACGTGACTCCACCAGCGAATGGGGGGTTCAGCAAGATGTCCCGGTGCTGCGATCAGGGCTTGTTCCAGATTGGCCTTCAGGTAGGGATCCCTCGGACGGTAGGGTTTCGCTTTGCGGTAATTTAAGATCGCGCGGCCGTAATCCCCAGCGCGATAATAGGCATTTCCCAGGTTGTAATAGACCGCTCCATTCTGAAATCCGTCCGCCAGGATCGATTCCAACACCCACGCCGATTCACGGTATTGTTCCGGCGTCTTCGCCGCATCAAAGAGTTCGATCGCTTGCACGAAAGAACGCTGGCGCGCGCCAGCGTCGACTGCGTAAACCTCGGCACAGAACTGTCCAAACAATCCAAAAAACGCGCACACGCTCGTGATTAAGCTCATGCGGCGACGTTGAGACATCACGGATTGGCCTCGCAGTTCTATCTGGTTTTCAGCGATGTTCCGGTTGACCTCGCGACTCGTACTGATCATTCGATTCTGAACTCCTTTTTCCTGCAGGAACGAAACTCGGTCCCTGGGTTAAGCTCCCCGTTCGAGACGAGGAGCCACTTTGGCGATCCATCTCGTGGCCGCTGCGAGCGTTAGACTTGGGTCCACCGATTGTCCGGCTCCGTAATCCGCCGATTCAATTAGTTCGAGGAGTTTGAAAATTTCGCGACGGTCTACGTCATCAATCGGAGCGGATTGAAGCGACTGCTCGACTTCGGCGGTCGTCATTCCATCCGCGACACGATTTTGGAAATCGGCCACCAGTCCGATAATCGCCAAGCGGACCCGCCGTAAACCCTCACTCGATTCCCCCTTGGCCACCAGAGTTTTTGCTTCTGCCAGTCGCTGATTTGCCGTGCCGCGTGCCTGCTGCCGGCGAATCCAACCCGCATCCGAGGATTTCTTGCGAGAGAATGCGAACAAGCCGATCACGACCGCCGCGCTGAACCAGGCGACGATTGCCGCGAGTCCCCACCGAATCAGGCTGATTTGCTGGTCATAGACTGCAGCGGGATCGGTGACGTTTTGAAATATTCCTTCGGCTCGACTTTTCATGGTATTCAAACCGGTGTTCGCTCGCGTTCCGATCAGTTCACCGCTTGCCAAGCGTTCGGTTTCCGTCACTTCCAGCGGGATCGAAATGGTTTCGAGATTTTGAAATTCTTCGGATTCGGGATTGAAGACCGAGATGACGAATGCGGGTAACGCGACACCAGGCCGCTTTGGCCTTAAGGCGTACGCAAATTTTTTGGTCGATCCTTCGAGACGTCCGGTCGGGTTTCGGTCGATCACATCAAAGTCGGCGGCCAACTGTTCGTTGGCCAGCAGATCCGGTGCCGAGACCATTTCAAGCGAACCACTCTGACTTCCTCGCTTCACTTCGACGGTCAAAGTCAATGGGTCACCGACTCGGAGTTTTGCAGGACTGGCTGATGCCGATACGGCATATTCACCGATCCCGCCACAATACGTTGCTGGGCGAGGGGAGGGGACTTCTCGCACTTCGATCGCCACCGCAGGGGCGTTCGTTACCAACCGGCGAGCAAGGTATTCCTTTCGTTCCACCCCCATCACAAACGTTCCTTTGATGAGGGCGGGCCCCAGCGAATAAACGCCGGTTTTTTCGGGTGTCAGGGTACGAGAAAGCTCGTAGACAAAGTAGTTTATGGGTGTTCCATCGAGACCATTCCGGGATTCACGCCCCTGCGAAAGATTAAAAACGGCCGACCGAGGCCCGTCAAAAAAGGATCCTGAACTCGTATTCACGTCATTCAAGGTAAAACCGACTCCATCGTCCGCCAGCAGGGGTTGCAACCACGCCGATTTGTCCTCGGCAGCCAAGCCTGAGGGAGGAACGACCCAATTGGCCTGAAGATGTGGTGGCTTTCGTTTCAATGGCGTCAGAGGATCCAGTTTCGGGTTATTCGGGAGGGGTTTAACATAGACCCGTAGCGTCACGCGGAATGGCTGGGTGGGATAGACCTTGGTACGACTGGTGAGGATCTCGGCGAT
>JBIKZJ010000417.1:0-5592 GCA_044354755.1 Schlesneria sp.
CCACCGCGTGATCAACTGCACCTGCGTTGCGCAGAGACGACGTTCCCCCGTAAAATGACCATAGTCAGCCGCAGGTTTCCACGGGGGCATGATTTGTTCGGCGATCACGGCCACGATTTGAGTCGCTCGTTTCGATATATTTTCATAGTTTGTTAAAGCAAAGGGTGCCACTTCTCCCTCACGATGACAGGGGGCACAATTCGAATAAACAATCGGGGCTATATCACGGTTGAACGTAATCGCCGGCATGGTCTCGTCAGCGTCTCGCCCGGGCAGCAAGTCGCCATCCGCCTGGGTCTCGGTGATCGGCAAACGCTGTTTTTTGGCGACCGCATGCATGGCGTCCGACAAGTACTGTTTTCTTGCGGGACCCTTTTTACCTGAACGTTCTGAAGCATCATCAATCAGGCCATGATAAATCTCCTGGCCACGATGATTGAACACAAATGCCTGCGGAGCGTGTGTGGCCCCGACTAATTCCCGAAGTGACGCAGCACTGTCAAAAATCAGCGGAAACTGAATCCGCTGCTTTCGGGAAAATTCTTTCGCTTGCTGCCGTGTCGTGCTACGAGCGGAAATCACGCCCCACAGTTCGACTCCCTGCTTTTGATACGAGTTGGCCAGTTTGCTCAAACGAGGAATCACAATTTGACTCTGCGCGTCTTCTGTCGAGAGAAAAACCAGAGCCACCCCGCGTCGATCCGACGTACTGAAAAGGATGTGCTGCCGACCATCCAGATCATGCACGCGCAAGCTCTTGATCCGCTGCGTCTGAGACGAAGTCTCACTCTGCGGCTGGGAAACATCGCCAGCCCAAACAGCCGTGACGTACACAGCCGTGACGTACACAGCCGTGACGTACACAGCCGTAATGTGAAGAACGCAAAACGACAACAACAAACCCCGCTGCCAAAATTGGCAAGCGGAGGTGAAACCATTTGGTAAGCAACGACCCATAACACCTCCTCGTGATGAGATTCGTCAAGAATACCACGGAAAGCGATCCGGCAGGCAGATCAACCTCGGCAAATCCCTGTCATTCTGTAAACCTCGTGGCTGAGCGAATGAACCTGTCAGCCGGAATCGGCACGGAATTTCTCACGGGTCAATCCTCGATCACGCTCAATCGTCTGTATTGCTCAATCACTCCAATCCCGCTTTCGGGCGCGACGTGCCTGCCCGCTCCGAGGGACGTAAATGCTTCCAGTACGATTCAGGACTGTTCAGAATTCCGCGAGTGATCTGATAATGCCGGGTCTCCGCCAACTCGACACGTGGCAAATGGTCTTCATCAAAGGAAATGATCCGGGCGTCGGGAAATGTCAGCAGGATGGCCGAATGGGTGGCAATGATAAATTGCGATTTACGGTTGCGTGTCAGGTCATACATGAGTGTCAACAGAGACAACTGACGCTGAGGCGATACGGCCGACTCGGGCTCATCCAGCAGAAACAATCCCTCGTTCAGGCGGTTCTGCAGCACGGACAGAAACGCTTCGCCGTGTGACAGCGTCTGCAGCGGTTTCCCTCCATAACGCTGGTAGGGATCTCCGATGAAGTTAGGGTCGATGCGTCGTTGATCGAGTAGTGCCGCGAAATGGGCCTGCAGTTCCGCGCGGAAAAAGTAGCTGTCCTTCGGCTGTTTGGTCATTGCCATGCGCATCGCATTGGCCAGCAGACTTTCCTCTTGGGGCCCATGGGCCTCGTCTACTTCGTTGGCCCCGCCGCCAGAAATGGGCATTCCCGCCAGCACCGCGATCGCTTCCAGTAGCGTCGATTTTCCCGATCCATTTTCGCCAACAAAGAAGGTCACCGGCCGATCAAATTCCAGATGCAATTCCGGGACAAACTTCAGATTTCCCGGAAACGAACTGGCGTCCAGTGGCGAGTCGGATTTCATTTTCACGTACGAAACATAGGGTGCAGTCATTGATACCCGCCAACAGGAATGAGTCCGATCACAGCAAATATTCTCGGACGCAAGTGGCCCACGCGTCAACCTTCGGCCAACGGTATTTTGTGGACAGCGTCTCAGGATCTCGTATGCTCGCAGACACTTTCCAACCCAAGGATCAGTTCGCCCAATCCCATGCTGGGCTGATTTTTACCATTTGATCAATCTTCCTCCAATACTGCAGACGCATGAGAGCACCTATTTCAAGACAGAAACCCAAGCCAAATCTGTTGTGAATCCGTCTGAAACACATGGAGACGTACTTCGTAGTCTGTTGAAGAACAGGGACTGGCTCATACCGACATCAAAAATTGATTTGAATCAGACGCAGCGCAAGGTACCTGTCGCCTTTTTCAATAGACGATTAAGCCAGAAAACTGAGGCGAGATATCACCTGAAATGCCTCTATTTCTGTTACGCAATCTCCAAGCGATAACATTGGTACATATTTTGCGGCAGTTGTTTTGCGGCAGTTGTTTTGCAGAAGTTGTTTTGCAGAAGTCATTTTTCAGGAGTCTTCTCAACACGGATTCGGACTCGATAATGCGACACTCGAATCCGAGGTGTGCGGCAACACCGTTATTTGGTGATGGACTTATTTTTGCCGCGTACAGAATCAATGATAACTCGTGAATTTCAACTCAGGCAGGACAGAGTGAATACAACACCCGAATCTCTCAATTCACGTTCCCCCAATCACGCGCTCTGCGAGCAGCGCAAACGAAACGACGCAGATTGAAGTCGCCAAAACCGGAACTAATTATGAAAACCTTTAATTTTTCCACAACCAGCCTACCGTTCACCCAGGAGACGAAGCATGCCCAGCCTTAAGGTCAAGATGCCGAATGGCGGCGAGGATTATCCCCTGAATGAAACCCGTCCCATTACGTGGAGCTCAGAACTACTCACCTCAAACATTAAAATAATTTTAGTCGACAAAAAAACGAATAAAACTTTTACCGTTGAAGATTCGTATTCTATCTCGCCTGAATTCGCCTATCAGTGGAAGGTCGGTAAGGTCAAAGACGGCGGAACGGTTCCTGTCGGTCATGACTATGCGATTCGCGTTAAAACCCTCACTGGCCACTATGTCGATGACAGTGATAATACGTTCAGTATCTCGGCAAAGAAAATCCTGAAGATCACCAGTCCCAGTCAATTGAATGTGTGGAGTTTAAAAAGCTCAAGACTCATCACCTGGGAAAATCCTGGTAATATTCCCGGTAATTGCCAATTACTCTTATTGGCAAAGAATTCGTCAAATGGTCATATCATTGGTGACCATATTTCGATCAACGCCCTCAAATATCTCTGGACGGTGGGGAACACTCAAGATAATGCACATATTGATCCTGGACAGTACAGCATCGTTTTGATCGCTGCGGGGAATCTCCATGCAGAGAGTCAATTGTTTACAATCAGTCCTCCCGCCACCTATTCAATTACTCCTGGCATCATCAACAGTTATTGGTATTCGCATTATCGATGGGAGAATCCTCTCTGTGGGGCCACATTGGATAAACACGGTTATGCGCCGGCGGATCCTGATCCGACAACGATGCGTGTTGGTTACCAAAACGATTATAGCGGAAGCTTTTGCTTGAGGCATTACTTGGGGCATGCATTTCGCGGCTTTCTGACGTTCGACCTGAGTCAAGTCAAAGGGGTCTTGGCGGAGGCAAAACTGTTGCTGACACGACAATCGACGACCAAGTGGCAAGGCGACACCGCTTCGAATGTCGGTTGCTGCGCCGGAAGCATCTCGATTCTCGATGCCCCGTTTTCTGATTTCAACACGCCAGCACACCCCTATGATCAGATTCCTCAATCCGCAGGAAGCACAGCCCATACTCAATATGACGGCGGTAAGAATATGGTCATCGATGTGACGGCAGTTGTGAAGGATTGGGTTGAAGGGAAGAAGCCGAATTACGGTTTGACATTTCGTGGTTGCAATGAGAATTACCATCACGATAATGATCGTTGCATCACGATATTTCATCCTGTTGTGCTTTCAATCAAGATGAAACCTACGATCTGATCACGCAGAGAGACACTGACCTGGAAACGATTTTCGACAGCAAAATCGCAAAAAAAGTCTGAGATCTTGTTTGGTGTCGTGATCGACCTTTCCCGCCTCTCCGTGATTGACCGCAAGTTGTCGTCGGATGGAAATCATTCGAGTGTCTCCTCGATTTCCTTTTTCAACAGTCAAGCCGACCGACTTCTACGTCGGCGGATTGGAAGTTCGAGCGACTCTCTGGTGTGCAAGGACGATCAAAGCGACAGCGATGAGAAGCACAACACCCTGTAATATGACGGGGACATCTGTTGGTCCAGTAGCGGGGTTCACCACCGCCAAGATGCCAATGTCCTGCAGGACTACTCCGATCAGCGAAGCATAGAGTGTAAACAGTGCCCAAGGCTGACGAACAAGAAGACCGAGGCAACCCAGAGTGCCGCCGGCAACCGCGATGACGCTGCCGACAATGGACCAGGTAGGTCTCGCTGCGTACATGGCTCGTTGAGGCTCTGGTAGAGCAGCAATTTCGTCAGCTGACAGTCGCAGATCAGCAGCCACTGCAAGTAAGCCAACCAAATTCCAAAGTAGCGCCACGGTGACGACAACTTTGAACCAAAGCGGAGATTTGTTCATTGGGCCGTACCTCGCAAAAATTTTTGAATTCAAAAGCCGCACTTCAAAATTCTCTGAGGGCCTACGGGGAATTTCTGTTCGATCCCCAAACCTCGCAGTCGATTGTAGTCAATTTGAGTCGAAAATAAAACGATCGATCATCATGCGCGCAATCCCATTTTTGTGTAGCCCCGACGCATGACGAATGCATGAGAAGTGAAAATATTATAAATAAAATAGGAAGATAACGCAGGAAACGGCAGGCGTTGAATTCCACTCAAACGGGAAATTGCAGCCCCAGCCCGTTCAGGGAAATTGCGGTCAGGATGCCCCGTGATGCTCTCCAGAGACAACACGCGATGCAAATTGCCCGCAGCAGTTCGGGGCGCCAGTTCAAGGCGGTTCCGATCATCGGCATTTGGCAGTTTAACCCGCAGCCATCAGCGCCGGTCGATCGGTGTTCAGTCGATTTCTGGGAGTGTTGCCGAGCAGTGATTGCTGATTGCTGATTGCGACCACTTAGACCATTTAGACCATTTAGACTATTAGAGCCCGCGTATCGCAATGGTCAAATCAGCGATGACGCGTCGGAGTTGTCCATGACGCCGCTTGACACGCTTCTCTTCGATCAGCGAACCCTGGTTTGAAAAAATAATTCGACAATGCTTTGAAATGGGTCCGATCCCTAAACGGAAGATCTGTTCACTCCCGACTTATGAATCCAAGATCCGCTGCTTCTGGAGTTTCGCAAGTTCACGAATGAATACTCTGAACACGCACTGGAAGTGGCCTTAATTCACTCGTGCAAAGATTTTCTGCTGGCGATTGGCAGCGACTTCGCTTTCATCGGCAGGCAGAAACGGTGAATCATCGGCGACGATTGGTATCGAATCGACTTGCTGTTCTTCCGTCGCGCGGTTGCAATGAAAGCCATCACCAGCGACTTGTCGTCGCAGAAGCCAGTCACCCGAAGAGCCAAGAAAACGGACAAACGAACTCAATAA
>JBIKZJ010000067.1:0-18568 GCA_044354755.1 Schlesneria sp.
CATCGGCTGTGACCCGTGACCGTTCCGGTATTCTTTCACGACCGTCACGATGACCTCGGGTGGAGAAGTGTTTTTCGGACCAAGACCGACCAGCCGCAACAGACCATTCACCACCGAACTGCAGATCGCCGCGACGAAAACGAACAGAGTGAACAGGACCAACATCAGGAAGGCAAAGCTCATCGCTGCAAAAACAAATAGTGGCAACGTGTAGCGAAGAAAAAGGGGAAGCTGAAGCGAGATCGACCGCTGCGGGCCTCGACCATACACAGGCCCCTGACCGGAGCCTTCGGGCGGGTTTACGGGGGAATCAGAAAAACGACTGTCTGGATTCATGACTTTATCGGCCTTGCCTTATCGGGCGTCGTGCGGTGCTCAGTGAAATGCGGACGTGAATTGAGGAGGTATCGGGCTTGGCAGATCAATCGTGAGTACCCGTCGAGTGGCGGTCGACAGAATCAGGACTGACAAGCTCTCGCTGATCCTGATCTCGTTGATCCTGATCGGGTGCGGGACTCAAAATCGGTATCGTCGGCTCGGACGCGACGACAAAGGATTCGCTTCGTGTGTTTGTGGTGGTGGTCATGGTCGGTGCTTGGTCCGAGTA
Organism: Schlesneria sp.; assembly: GCA_044354755.1. GTDB lineage: Bacteria > Planctomycetota > Planctomycetia > Planctomycetales > Planctomycetaceae > Schlesneria. The sequence goes on from JBIKZJ010000067.1 coordinate 608, forward strand.
TCCTTCGATGGCATCAATCATCCGTCCTAGTTGAGCAATCATCAAGGGGAGATCCGTTTCGAGGGTTCGCTGGAAGTTGCTGGTACGGGCACGGTATTCATTGGCTTCTTTTCCCGACTGAACCAGCCACTTTCGGACCAGTTCCTGCTTTTCCCGCACATATTCCATCCGCAGTTTTGCTTTGGCAAAGGCTTGTTTCTCTTCGATGCAATCCGAACGGCGACCGGCTACGGTTCGCAGGCGACAGGTGTCCAAGGCGACGCGGGTCGAGGCGAGCAAATCAAAGGCACGCCGCTCTTGTTCACGCCAATAGTTCGGGCGATCCAGTTCCAGCCAGCTCACCGTTCGATCGATCTTCTGACGCAGGTCTCCCATGGCGTTGGTGGCTCGTTCCTGAAAACGGATCAGGGCGGACCGAACGTCTTTGATGGCGTTAACAGAATGAACATTGGCGCTCGGGGAACCAGACATGCAATCTCTCTCAGCAGACCGGGTGCGGTCGAAAACTTTTCCTGCAGGGACTTGCAAACGCTTCCTCGATAACCCATCGCGAAAGCAATCTTATCAGCAAACGAAACCAGTAGAAGGATGGTTCACGGAAATCGATCAGGTGACGATCATTTCTGCGTGAGATATTCTTCGATTCGATCTGCCTTGCGCATCAGATAGGGAACATGGGTTTCGTTGGCTTCGATGAATCTCGCCAGCAACTTCAGGTGTTGAGAAAATTCATCGGCAAACTTGAGATGCTCTTGATCGCGCCAGGTCTGACTGAGGGCATTCATTTGGCCATTGACGGCAGTCAATCGGCTTTGCAGGTCATTGGTGAACTCGCGTAACATCGACGCAAACCGCCGTAACTCGATCGGATCGACAACTGCTTGCGACATCGAAGTCTGCTCCTTGTGAAAAACCAGTACGATGACGACATCACGAACGGCTCAACCGCCGCGAGCGAAACCTGACGATCTGGTTTTGATCATCCCAAGAATTATATCCTTTAAATCCCTCTCAAAGCGAGGGGGCAGGCAGTCGAAACGATGTTTGTGGCACCCTACGGGGGGGTGACTGAGGTCGTCACTCGTCCGAGCCCAAATTGATCACCCGTTCGCAACACCGACTTCGTCGTCGTGTCGAATTGGATTTCGACCATTTTTTCGCTTTGCACTCCTGATCCGGTTTCGTCGGACAGCCCCCCGACAATCTTCCGGCTGGAAACATCAATAATGTCTCCCGTGGAGGGATACGCGAAAGTTCCGTCGAGGCTGAATGTGATCCAGTCCGGTTCATCACGGACCTTGATACGATCGATCAAAAGGGGCGGGGTGATCGTCGCGTCAAAGACGTGCATCTGCTGGTTGAATGCATCACAGACCCAAACCTGGGTCTCGTCTGGGGTCAGCCCAATCCCATGACTTGGGCATCCATGGCGTTTGACCGCTCCCTGTTTGAAACCAGGAACTTCAACCCGATACGACATCTTGTTTGTCGTCTGGTCACCCACTTCAAATCCCAGCAGTTCGTTGAAGCATACGTAACAACGTGTTTGACGACCATTGATGGTGAACGGACGGATGCTGGCCGAGAAGGGGCCGACGGTTTTTTCGACCGTATGAGTCGCGGTTGTCGTAGGCTCGTTCCCAGATCAGTTTTTCGGTATCCAGATCGATTGCTTGCAGCGTTTTGATGGTCGAAACGTAAATCCGCTTGGTGACCGCAGAAGCACAAATCCCTTTGCCATTCAGCGGTTTTCCGGCGTTGTCTCGCCCTGCGGTCGGAATCCGCTTGACGAAGCGATGGCTTTGATCGATATCACTGATCGATATCACTGGTCGATATCAAACACGACCAGTCCATGCCCCCCATACTCGAGGTCATTGCGAATGCCGGGTATGGCGACATACAACCGCCGCTGGACAGACCCCTCGGTGGCCGAAACCGACAGGTTGGTCAGGAAAAACAACGGGGTACACCACAGGCAAACCAGGGATCTCGTACTCATCCGATTTCAAAACTCCCCGACAATGTCTCCGGCGGCACGCGTGGCGAGATGCTGGTATACGCCGAGATCGATATTTGCACTGACAAATCGAACCGATCCGTCTGCTATGGTAAAGTGAGCACCTCCAACATGATAGCTGCTGAAGTCATCAATATGGTTGGACGGAGAATTCGGGGTGTGGTCCGCTGTCCCCAGAATCCGAACGATTGCATCCGTTCCGTCGCCAACAACGCCGGCCCAAGTGGAAGTCCAATTTAAGTTGTTGTCGCGCCGTGATCGGCGTTCTCCGACGACGATGGTATTGCTGAGTCCATCCGTGAAATCCCGTGTTTGCAGATAACTATTTTGAAAAAAGGCACCCTCACCCATACAGGGGCTGTTGGGTGTTCCCTCGCAATCGTCGATATCACTGATACCGAAGACGCCGACGTAGTTTGCCAAGGCGAGATCCACCGGATTTCCCCCCGACGTATTCGTGATCGTCCAGACATTCGGTGCCCCGGTGTCGGAAGGACATAAAAACCCCGATAACGTCCGCACTCGGAACTTGGCATTCGCCAGCGATTCCATTTTGCTGTTAAAATCGAGCTGATTGGCGAGTGGCCCCTGGTCGAGTTGCGCCAGAATTCGGGCTCCCCACCCCCAGCCGTTCACTCCATAAATATCCGGAATCCCGTTCGTGACCCCAACCCAGCCGGGAGGAAACGCATTGAAGGTATCGTGGTAATTGTGTAGTGCCAGCCCCAATTGCTTAAGGTTGTTCTTGCACTGGGTCCGCCGCGCCGCTTCGCGTGCTTGCTGAACCGCAGGGAGCAATAACGCAATCAAAACCGCGATAATCGCGATTACCACCAGCAGTTCGATCAACGTGAAACCACGCTGAACCTGCGGAGAGCGTTTCGAAAACATAATCGGATGCCTCTTCAATAAATGGGATAACAATTTCGAGTGTACGGTCCTGGCCGTACAGACGCAACGCTCATGCATACGTTATGCAGGAGGGATTCGTTGGAGCGATTTTGGAAAAATCGAGCAGGGCCATCCAAATTGCCACGATCGAAAAGAGCGATCCGTGTGGGGGATCCGTGTGGGGCACCCCAGGATGCTCGCCACCTACAGTCGCTTCAGGATTTCGATCGCCTTGTCCTCGAACAGTCCCTGCCATTCTGGGGCGAGGATGCAGTCGCTGTCTTCCTGGGCTCCTCCGACATTCATCAGTTGTGCTGCAGTTGGTGCATAATAGATGTAGCCGTTCGTATAACCCGCAACGAACGGAGGCTGCTCTGGAAACTTCTGCTTGATGTTGAGGCCGATCTGAACGGTTAACTCACCCGGAAAGGTAATCAGGGTAAAATCTCCAATCCGCAGGCCAACAACTTCGACGTCAATGGTCCGTTTGCCCGCAGCCACATTGTCGGCCTGATGTTTTCTCAGCAGCACCAGATTGGTTTGTGTTCGGGTTAGCTGTTCCATCGTTTGGATATTTTCAATGTACTGTTTCATGTTCTGGCGGTTGTCGGCGTCGAGTTTACCGAGATCTCGTCGGCCGAGCTTTTGCTCGTGCAGGTACTTGTGCGAGTAATAAGAGGGGAATTCCGTAGCGAGGTTGTATTTGACCACCATCGGCAAAAACGTTTTCAGACTGAGGCTGGTCCCTTTGAGTGACAGCAGTAACCGCTGTTGCTCGGCTTCGATTTCGACAATTTTTTCTGCCAAATCTGCACGGGGAAGGGCCAAGGGCTCGTTGATCAATCGCAACCGTTCGTCCTCGCGGGGTTTGATTTTGTTGATTGCTCGCAGGGTGCTCAGTCCCAGCAGATTTCCCAGTGGTTCCGCATTCCGGGGATGTTCGACATCCTTATACATCACCGGGTTGATGTCGCCGCCGCAGCCCTGCACGAACAGGGCGATCGTCCCGTCGCTCAGATTTTCTTCGATGACGCGACTGGCAAAACCGGTGACGTCGGCGGTATTTCCACCACTGGGAACCCCCTGAATCGGATGGCAGGCAAAATTGTAGACCACTGCCAAGGTTGTTCCGTCCTTCCGATTCAGTCGGAGGACCCCAATTTCGGGATCGATTGGACCGACTTCTGCAACCTCGTCATCTGCGGGCATCGAGTAGGCATGGCGAACATCGACTTCTCGACCGTTCTTCAATTTGAGTCGGCGGTTCTCCATGATGCGATCTTCGTGCCCGCGTCCCGAACCAATCTGGACGGGGACCAAATTCTGTGACGCCAGCTTGACCGCTTGAATGGTCCGCACATCGACATCCGCACAGACGACTCCATGGCAATGGCTGGCGTTAATCAGCACGTGCGACGGCTTAATATTCAGCTCTTTTTCCAGTCCCGTACGGACTTTGGGCAGGTAGTCATTTTTGATGTGCCCGATTTCCCCGACCGCCACCGCATCCACCGTGATGATCACGACCGTAGCCGAGTCGGATTTCAGCACCAACGCCTTGGCATACAGCGGGTCATTCACGGGGCCGGCATCCACATTGGTGATGTCTACTTTGGCCACCCCCGCCAACAACGGAGCGGCAGTCGCCACACGGAAGTTGCTAAAAAACATCACGGTCAATGTCAGCAGTAGCGTCACGACGTTGTACAGGGTGCACACTCCGCGATTCGGGTGCTGACCCGCTCGAACAGTTGTGACAGGGCAACCCGGGAATCGTGGTGTTGTGATCGTCATGGCTTTGCCTGCGGAAAATGTCAGAGAGGAGAACAAGAAGACATCCGCCAGCGGCTTCAGGAATGTGTTGCTGGACGGATCATTAACTCAGCTACTGGTTTTCCCATGTCACAGCGCCGTTTTCCAGTCTAACAACCCAATCCGCTGCGGAGATCAGTTCCGGACTGTTGTCCGCCAGGATCACCGTATGTCCGTTGGCAATCAACTCTCGAAAGCAAGAGATCAATCGACCGACATCAGCGGGATGAAGTCCGGTCGTCGGTTCATCACACAGGATCAGGCAGGGACCACGACTCGGCGCGGTTAATCGAGCTGTCAATTTCAGCCGCTGCGCCTCCCCCCCCGAAAGAGTTTCCGAGGGCTGACCCAGAACCAGGTAATCGAGTCCAATCTGTTTCAACATTTGGAATCGGAGCTGCAGTCGGGGTTGGCTGCGAAAAAAGAGAGCCGCATCCGAGACGGACATGGCCAGCACCTCGGCAATCGAACGACTCCGATATTTGACCTCCAGAATCTCACGTCGATACCGGGTACCATGGCACTCAGAACAGACCAGGATGATATCGGGAAGAAACTGCAGATCTTGCTTGAGTAGCCCTGTTCCCAGGCAACTGCGACATCGCCCCCCACGAGATGAATTAAAACTGAACTGTTGAGCGGTGAAACCCCGTTGCCGGGCGTCGATCGTGGCAGCGAAGGTTTGACGAATCTCATCAAAAACTTCCAGCCAAGTGGCCGGATTGCTGCGCGACGACCTGGTCAACGGCGATTGATCGACCAGCACCGCATCGACCCATTCGCTTCCCCCCGTCAGGGAACACGTTCCCACTGTCGAAATCTCGCAGCTCAGGCCCAGCCGCTGACGTACGGCGGGATAGATGACGTGTGTCACCAGCGAGGTCTTGCCGCCACCACTTGGACCCGTAACCACGTTCAGCTTTCCCACGCCAAAAACCACATCGACCTGCTGCAAATTGCGATGCTGAACATTCTTCAGCGAAAGGTTTTTCGCCTCAGTGATTTTTTCTTTTTTTTGCCCCCCAGGACTCGCCGTTGCCGGGGTTGCTGCAGGAGTGATCGATAGGGGAGATCCTTGATAGACCAGATTTCCACCAGCGGGACCGGCACCTGGCCCCAGTTCAATGACATGATCGGCGGCAGCAACGACCAGCGGAGCATGTTCGACCGCAATCACACTGTTGCGCAGATCCCGTACACGACGAAGAGCTGCAATCACTTGCGGGAGCTCCGTCTCTGCGAGACCGGCAGACGGTTCGTCGACAACCACCAGCATCCCCGTCACTTGCGAGCCAATCACGGCGGCCAGCATCAAGCGCCGAGTTTCTCCGCCGGATAAGGTTCCTGCCGTTCGATCCAGAGGGAGATAATCCAGCCCCAAATCGCAAACGGCTTGCAACCGCTGCTCGAGATCCCGAAGCATCCGTTCGATGGTCTGTTTTTGGCCCGCTGACAGCAGTTTACGCAAACCACGTACCCACGCGATCACGGATCGTGAGTTTTGATGCAAGAGATCGCTGATCGAATGACCCGCAATCAACACCGCGCGCGCTTCAGCACGAAAACGTGTCCCCGCACAAACCTGACACGTTACTCCCTCTTGATCCCCTGCTCCCCCCTCGCCACTTCCCTTGCACGTCTGGCAGGCACCTGACGAAAGATGACTCAACAATCGCGGTTCGAGGGGCAGGAATTGCAGTCTACAGCGGGGGCAGACCAGACGTCGATCGAATGGTTTGACGCTCCACAGCCGCGCATCAATTGGGCGAGTATCGGCATCCGCATTGTCACCAGACTCAGTGAACAATACACATCGGCCACCACCCTCTCGTAAAGCGACGGTCGCACTTTCAAGCAGGCGATCCGACGATGTTTTCCCCGCGACAATCCGATCGACCACCAGCCAGATGTCACCCGATGCAGGCCAGGCCGGCTTGGAATTCAAGTCGACCGTGACTCCGTCCCAGATCGCCCGGGAAAACCCCCTGGCCAGCCAGCTCGCCACCGGATTCGGGGCCTCAAGAGATGATTCCGAATCAGTAATGGCTGGAACCGCAAAGCCAATTTGACAGCGGGTCCCCGCCGGCAATTCGCTGATCGCCTGCACCACATCGGTGGTCGAGTGCGACCGGATTTCCGACTGGCAACCGGGGCAAATAATCTGCCCCGCTCGCGCATACAACAACCTCAGGCCGTCGAGTAAATCCGCCACAGTCGCCACGGTTGAGCGGCCATCAATTCGATTTCTGCGCACCTGGTCACTACGAATCGCGATCGCTGGGGGGACATGCGCAATGCGGTCCGCGTCCGGACGCTCGATCCGTTCCAAATGCTGCCGTGCCGCAATCGAAAAACTTTCAATGTAACGCCGCTGCCCTTCGGCAAAGAGTGTATCGAAGGCCAGACTGCTTTTGCCCGAGCCGCTCACTCCAGACAGCACCACAAATCGCCCAAGTGGGATATCGAGATCCAGGCTTTTTAAATTGTGAACACGCACACCGCGCAGTTCGATCTGGCGGGTAGCGATTGAAGCCAGAGGAGCCAATTGCTGGTCATCGCGCGTCATACAACCGGTTCGATGTAGCACCCGAGCGGGAAGGTCACAGGTTTGCTCGCGTAAATATCAATTCCAAATCCCAGAATTTGATCACGCTTCAGTTCGGCTAATTCCATGGTCCCGGTCCAGACAGCCGCCATCCCTTCGCTATCAATCGCAACCGCGAGACGATGTGCCGACTCGCGGGAATGGCCACAGATCCGACAGAGCGCATCAATCACATAATCGAAGGTGTGTAAATCGTCATTTAATACGATTACGGAATACTGCGGCTGGCGTTTGGGACGGGTGGTTGGTGCGGGCTTGGCCGTAGTGACAATCACTTCCGTTTCCGCCTGAACTTCCAGATCATTCATCGTTTGTTCCTGAACCAAGTCTTTCATAATAGCCGCGAACCAGATCACGATATCGAGTCGGAACGGGATCACGATCAACGGGGACGAGCGAGTCGGGAGACTCGTGTTTGGCGATTTCGTCTGCGAGCCGATTCTGGAGTTCAATCATCGGCTGATGAACCGAGTTGCGGATGACTTCCCAGTTCGGTGTGTTCGTATGTCGTTTGAATTCCGCCCGGGCACTGCGGGCTCGATCACGCACTTTCTGTACGTCTGCCTGCAATCGCGGGTCGCTGATCATCGACTCCACATCCCGCAGTCGCTCATGAAATTCCGCATAATCACCAGTCGTAATCGGGCCACCTCCCTGACCATTCCCTGCCGAATCACCATGGTCCGAGTTTTCGGCCCCCGGTTGTTCGCGACCCGTCCGGGGACCAGCGCTTGCTGGACTTTTCGAAGGCCGTAAACCTCCGGTACCCCGTCGCAGTGTGGGAGGCTCGTTTCCAGCCGGTTTTTCATTTTCATCCGGATTCGCCCCCGGAGCAGGCGGCTCTGCTGGTGACGCCCCCCCTTCGCCATTTCCGCCCGGTTGGCCATCACGTGGCGGAGCATCACCCGGTGGACCGCCCCCCCCCTGACCCGGACCGGGGCCTGCACCCGGCTCTTTCCCTTTTTCCGCAGATTCACCGAGAGCGGCCCCAGATTCCCCTGCTGCAGGGGTTTCACCCGGCTGCCCTGATCCAGGTGCTTTTCCTGATACAGGTGTTTCCCCAGGCTGACCGGGATTTTTTCCTGTACCATTTGGCGGACTATTCGAATCGGGACGGTTCGAGCTGGCACCGGTCACCTTGGCGTTCGCTCGAATCTCGTCATCAAGCTGTTGAGATAACTGAGCCAACTCTTTGCGAGCTCGTTTCAGCGAATCGACTTCATTCCCCAGCACCGATTCCGCCGCCCGTTCAATCCCCTGCTTCAATTGATTGATTCCCGACCGGGCTTGCTGCTCGGCCTTTGCCGCCTCGGGAAGAACACCCTGCTTCAAGAGTTGTTGTGTGGCCGTCAGCGACTGATCCAGTTTCGCTTCTCGGGTCGTCCGCAGCATGTCATAAAGCTGCTTTGATAAGAGTGGCTCGGCAGTCTCGGCCTGTTGGACGACTTGCTTGGCCTCGTTCATGATCTGGTTCGCCTGTTGCTGCTGCTGCTGGAATTCCGCTTGCAAGTCGGCTCGCTCTTGAGACTGCCGTAAGCTGCGACGAGTTTCGTCTCCCAGTTGCGTCAGCTGGTCTGCCAATTGTTGTTCACGGTCTGCCAATTGCCGAACCTCGTCCCGCATCGAACGCATCGCATCGGCAAACTGCGCTGCGGTTTGTTTGCGAAAATCTTCCTGCATCTGCTTGAGTTCCCGTTCAGCACGGGTACCGGCACTCAGAGCCTGGGAAACTTGACCTTCCCGCAATTTCTCGGCAGTTTCAACCATCCGTTGCCGGGTTTGTTCCAATTGATTCTTGGTTTCTGCAACCATTTCCTGTTGAGTCGACTTGTTCAGCTTGTTCCGTAGTTCATCGGTATCGTGAAGTAATTGCTGTTGCTCTTCGCGCAGTCGTTTCAAGCGTCGTTCGACTTCGTTTTTCTCGGCATCGGTTTTGGCTTGACGCATTTCTGCATCGAGCTCTTTCAACTGCTGATTAATCTCTTCCTGTCGCCGTGACATTTCTTTTAAGCGATCCAAAACGGCCAACGCCTCACGATTGACGTTCCCCTCTTCTTTTTTCGCGGCGGTTTTTTCCGATTCGTAGCGATCCTTTTGCTGTTTCAGTTCGAGGTCCAGCTTTTCTTTTTCCTCGTTCTGCTGCCCGTTCCCTTTCGCTTTCGATTGCATCAACATGTGTTCTTTGGCTCGCAATTTTAACAGCCCCTGGTAGGCCAATTGTTCGGCGGTAATCGCAATCGGCAACCCCTGTAGCGATTGACCCTGGATCAATTCCGCCAGCTGCTGGGCTCCCTTCTGCATCTCTTCCTTAACGGTGGCAAAGATCGGCTGCAGTTGGGGCTGTGTCATCTTTTCTCGCAGCACCTGCAACTTCTGCAGACCTTGAGTCTGACTTTCGCTGATGGCCGTCACTTGTTCCGCCACTTTGGGGGACCAGCTTGGATCGGCCAAGCGAGCAAGTTTCCAGGAACTGACGATGATCTGCTTCTGAAGTTCGAGCAGTTTGGCGAGCGATTCGGGGGGCTTTTGCGAGTTTTGCATCTCGCCTGCCCCCTGCTGGTCCACCTGCCGATAGATCTCGTCAAAGGCCCGAATCTCGGCGAAATAGACATCGCCACTGGTTCGGCGTCGCTCGCCATTCGGGCCATAATCATCGGCATATAAGTAATAGGTCATCAATTCATCGGGCTGGGCACGAAATTCTTCTAATCGCTGGATCGACGACAACTTGTGCTGCTGGCCCCCGGATAATTCCTGGCCAAGTGGGACCGTGATCGGATCCCGACCCGGAATCTGGACCACCAGACCGGTTTCCAACAAACCGAAATCATCCACCGCCGTCGCTTCAATGAGGACCTCTTCGAGTGGAGAAACTTTGATATCTTTGGCGGGAAAGGTCAGTTTCAGATCGGGAACCCGGTTCGGAACCACATCAATCCGAAAGTCCTCAGGATCGCGATTTTTTCGTCCAGCATCATCAACCAGCTCGAGCTTCCAACGACTTCGTGTTGTCGGAGTCAGCAGAATTCCATAGGTATTGGCTGAGCCAGAATCAAGCTGCAGGTCCAGCGCCGGGCCGTTGGCAGAGACCAACCGGGCGGTGGCGACTGGCTTGTTAACGCGACATACGATGCGGACCTGGGTCCCCTCTACGACGCTGGCTTCAAATGCATCTTCAACGGTTACCGGTGGCAGATGCGTATATCCCGGATACTGAAAATGCAGATCCGCCCGCTCCAGTGCCGGAAGATCATACACCGTAATCCGATAATCCGGTGTCTGTCGACCATCAAAATCGATGTGGTAAATGAGATTCTCTTTGACGATCGGTAATCGGGTGGCAAACACCGGATCATCGAGACTTTTTGTCAATGATAACCGATTGTCCGCTCCGTCCGACCCACTCCAGACGACATGAACATCGGCGGGGGGCGTCCCTTTGAAGCGAGCGAGCACGAGCAGACTGCTTCCTCGTTCCAATTCCGCATCCCCAGGCTCCACGATGACCGGAAACTCTTGGGCAACCAACGAGGGGGAAGTGGCGAGACGATTTGCGACTGCGGCCACCGATTTCGAGGTGGCCTGAATTCCGAATAAACCGATGGCGACAAACGAAGCGAGGGCAATCGATTGACCAATCATCGCTTGCGACATCTGGCGCGGTGAGATCGCATGATTCCACTCGTGCGTGTGCGCATGATTCACCGCTTCGGCAATAACTTGTCGCTGCAGAACATTGAGCCGTCCGGTGGACACCTCAGGGGTTTGTTCGAGTGCCGCCAGCAAGCGTGAATTCAGCTCGGGAAAAGCTTGTTCGATCCGTCGTGCGATCTCGGTGCGAGAAGCTTGCCGGATGCGAGAAAGTGTCCAGACGAGCGCCGAGACCAACATGGCGGCGACAAACCAGCCAAAACCAGGTAGCAAGGGTCGCCCCGCCAGCATCCAGCCAATTGCACAGACGGAGAGGGCGATCCAAGACCACGTCAGTTGTCGCCACATCCACAGACGACCGATGCGCTGCGCCACTGGTATCAATTGCTGTTGAAGCTGAGATTCGAGCATCAGTCATCTCTCCCCGTCGGAGTTCCGTTTCCCAGTCCTGCAAACCTCTTAACAGTAACGAGCACAGAACAATAACGCACACAGATCGGTTCGTCACGCTTGGAATCCTGTCCGCAAAAGGAATCCTCAGTCAACCATGAGAACCTCCCGGGAACATTTCTTCCCCCAGCAAAGAATGGTAACCATCCTCGGACTGACGAGTCATCACATTTCATCCTGAGTTTACGCCCGTAAACAAAACTGATAGTAGATTTCGGCTGCTTGATCGAGTTGCGCAATCTCGATCCATTCATCTTTCGTATGAGCCTGTGCAATATCCCCAGGCCCAAACACCACCGCAGGGACCCCTGCCCGCGCAAATCGCGAAGCGTGGGTTCCATACGGAACGCCCATCGCCGTTTTCGGGCCGACGACCGTTGTGATCACTTGCATCAGTTCCTGTGCCAATTTCCCGTTCAGATCATCACCGAGTGGAGGACTGGCACAATAGGGGGCTGCGTGAGTCACTTCGAAGTCGAGGCGTGAGCGGAGGTATTCTTTCAATTCCTCAATGACCGCCAAACGGTCTTCACCCGGAATCACCCGTCGATCAACCTCAATCGTACAACTGTCGGGAACAATGTTCACACTGCTTCCCCCTTCGATCCGACCAACGCTGAGTGTCGCGGGGCCACAAAGAGGGTGGGGAGGCCGGGAATCGGGTAACCACGCGGCATACTCTTCCAGCAATCCAACGACTTTCGCCATGCGATAAATCGCATTCACCCCTTCATGAGGCCGTGAACTATGGCAGGCGCGACCGGTAGTACTCAGTTTCCACCGAGTTGCTCCACGATGCGCCACGACAATGTCGAGTCCGGTCGGCTCGGCCACAATCGCCAGATCAGGCCGCTGCGGACAGAGTCGATAAACGGATTTTGTGTCGGACCAGCTGTCGGTAAAATGATTGATCCCCAAGCTGGTCGATTCTTCATCGCACGTCAGCGATAGCACCACATTCGGCATCCCCGCAGGTCGATCGTGCGCCAGTCGTGTGAAGGCGGCCAGCATTGCGGCCATCCCCCCTTTCACATCACAGGCCCCTCGTCCGTACAACAAACCGGATCGTTCCACCGGCTCGAACGGCGGAATGGTCATTCCGTCCACCGGAACCGTATCCTGATGTGCATCCAGTAAAACGGTTCGGCATGATACAGACGAGTTCAACCGCGCAAGCACATTGGATCGCCCCGGTACAATTTCGACCTCCTCAAACTCGACCCCCAGACTTCCCAGACGACCCAGATGCCGAAGCAGATACTGGGTGACTTGCGTTTCAAAGTATTCCGGCCCCGAGACTTCGCGTCCCATCGGATTCACGCTCGGAATGCCAATCAGGTCTTTGAGCAGCGCGAGGGGTTGCTGGTGGCGGGCGCCGATTGATGTGGGAGAATTTATCATCGCGGTTGTCATGATCCGTTAAGGAGATGGTTCCAGACTGCATGAGCGTTCAGTTCACGTGAGCAGAATACATTTCTGTCTCGCGAATGTCATCGTGTCCCCTTCCAAACTTCAGGAACCTACACCCTGTTTTGCAAATTTTTCAATCACTACTGCTTGTAATCGTTACAAAATCGGATCGAGCAATTGGAGTTTCACCGAGGACGCTAAGAAAAGCATGTGAAGAAAACGAAGAAAATAAGCTGTTTTCACGATTTCCACCATTTTGCCTTCACAACCGGACTGGTTGGCACGCGGGATGCTATATTCAGTGAAGGAGTGAACAATCACCCAAAGATGATTCACGAGACCACCCTTCGGTGTTCCGAGATTCATACATCCTGCCGGCCTGAGGGAGACAGGCCAAGCACCCGCCCACACCCCACCTCGAATTTCTGCTGATATAGGCCGGTACGTTGCCCGCAACGTACCGGCCTCTCACCTTCTTTGGATCCGATTTCCGGATTCAAAACAATCCGATTCCTCCGATTCGCCTGTTGGTTTACGGGTCACCGGTCGCCGATGTTGGCAGAGACCTCCGGCAGGTGTCACAACGTTTGCCCGCAATTCTTCAAGGCAATTCCGGCTCAAATTGCTGATCATCGCATCAGGGTTTCCCTGAATTATTCTCTTTCGAGCGATCTCTTGTTCTTAATAGTCGGATTTGAGCGTTTTTTCCGTTTTTTCTGTCGTTTCGGATCGATACAAGATGTGTTAATCGTTGCCGCTTGAGTAATCGAACCGGGGGATCTCATTTTTTCCACCACGGGAAAAATGGATGCCAAATCAACCAAGTCGTTTTTCAGTCTGTCTTATCCGTCTGACGGATTGGCACGTTCAGTGGGTTTATGTGAGTCAAGGATGACGAATCTCATGCTACTGAATTGGGCATTTCCACGATCGTCGCCCCGGCTGATGCCGCCGTTGATCGGTTGTATCGCCTGGGTGATGGTGGCCGTGAATGGGTTTGCGCAGCCACCTGCGGCACCGACTCATGAGCTTCCGTTAAACGGTTTTGAACCAGCAATGACGATCATTGCTCCTGTACCACCTCGTTCTCGCGCTGAAATGGCGGGGTTTGTCGAGAGCCTCAGTGCGAATGATGCCATGTTCGAGGTCCTGGTCGGGCAGGGACGCATTCTCACGCTCAACAAAAATATGGCGAATCCAGATAAAGCAAGTCCCCTGATTGCCTTGGGTGATCCGACCGTCATCAGTTTTGAAGTGATCGGGCCACGTCAAATTCGCTTGACCGGGCAACGGGTGGGGGTTACGGATCTCTCGGTGGTAACCGCTGATGGTGAACCCTACACCTTCGAAGTACGTGTGATCCAAGATCTGAACTTGCTGCTCGCTAAACTCATCTCGACCTTTCCCACGGCCAGTTTGAAATTGACGCCGTTCCGGGAAAGCATCGTCGTCGAGGGACAGGCACGTGATACCGCTCAGGTCACCAGTATTCTGCACATGATCGAGGCTTACCTTGAGTCCGTCCACGTGACACAAGCGAGAAAGGTACAGTCTTCGGATGTGAAAGAAAGTGATCTCTTTGGAGGATCAGCCCGTCGAGGTGCTCGTCCCCTTGAAGCAGATCGCGAGTCCGATCAATCGGCAGCAGACATTGCTTCGACAAGCAGTTCTGCCGACGTGGAATTCACCGTCGCTCGTGGACAGGTCATTAATCGACTCATTGTGCCCGGTTCACAACAGGTACTGTTAAAAGTCGAAGTGGCAGAGCTTAACCGGACGGCATACCGTCAGTTGGGTGCCAGTATGCTTTACTCAAACGGGACGACGAGGATTGGAACAAACCCGACCGGTGCGATTGCCGCTGCCGCCGTAGCGGGTACGGGTTCAACTTTGTTTCCCAATACGAATTCGGTTCTGGCGGGTGTTGTGAACGGAAAATACACTTTTGTAATTGATGCGTTGCGACGCAATAACGTGCTCAAAATTCTTGCGGAACCGAATTTAATGGCTTATCACGGCCAGCAGGGGAGTTTTCTTGCCGGGGGGGAGTTCCCGGTTCCTGTGATCACGGGGGGAACAGCGGTCGGAGGGGCCGTTCCAACGGTTCAGTGGAAAGAGTTTGGTGTCAGGTTGGGCTTTCTTCCCTATATACAGGATGGTGACCTGATTCGATTAACGGTCGCCTCGGAGGTAAGTTCGATTGATAAAAATCTGGGGACGATTATTGTCCCCGGCGGAACTCCTGTTCCTGGTCTGAACACCCGCAAGTCCCAGACAACGGTCGAACTGCGGGACGGACAAACGCTGGCCATCTCGGGCCTGCTCCAGGTCACCCTTGATGATACGACAGCTCGTATCCCGGGATTGGGGGATCTCCCCGTGATCGGCCCTTTCTTCAGCAATAATACCGGCGAGCGGATCGAAAAGGAGCTCGTGGTGCTGATTACCCCTCGATTAGTGGAACCCATGAACTGTGATCAGGTGGGTCCGCGCCCCGGCGATGAAGTGAATGAACCAAACGACCTGGAATTTTTCCTGTTGGGTCGAATCGAGAGTCGAGTCGGTCGCGACTTCCGCTCAACGACTCAATGGGATGATCCACTCAATCATGTCAAAAAACTCAAACTCGAACGACGGTATTGCGAGGGATCGACCGGATTTTCACCGTGAAGCGACGGTTGGCTTCACGAAAAATTCCCGGTAAAGACCGTGCTGTTCGATTTGGCCAGGAACGACATCATCAATTGGAGACGATCAATGTTGGGTTTGAATGCATGGAGAAAAACAGCGGCAGGAATTACCTTTACTGTCTTGGTAGCGGGAGTCTCACTCGCCGATGAATTCCCTCCGGGCCCCGCTTACGACTTGCTTCCAATCCCTGCTGATACCTCTTTGAACCGACCGAATGGCAATCCCGCTTCGGTTGTCGGGATTCCCAGCCAGGCATCACCCGTGTCGGTGGAGTACTGCGGGACCTGGTGGGAGCGTTATCAGTTCCGGAAGTGGGAAAAAAAACGGAGGTTGCAAGAGAAGTTTCTGGGATATCCCGAAGAGTTCCAAGAGCCACCACAGGGGATGTCGTTGTACGGTCAGATGAACGCCCAGATTGCCAACGGTGTTGCAGCCAAACTGGTGCTCTATCAATTTGATTTTATGGCAAACAGTCCGCAATTGAATTCCAAAGGGCAAGAGCGATTGGCTCGACACATTGCGGCGATGAATTCCAACAACTTTCCACTGTTGATTGAACAGACACCTGAGATTCCCGCTCTGGCCGAATCACGCAGAACCTCCGTTCAACAGGAACTGCTGCAGGCGCAGTCGACGGTCAGTCTGGATCGGATCGTTGTGGGGACACCCGCTGCGATCAGCTTGCCTGGTCGGCAAGCGATCCTCCTCGATCTCAATCTGTTGCGGGATACCAGAAACGGTGGAACAACGAACCTTGCACCGGGGAGCTTTCGCGCCGGTGCGGCAATTCAAGGGGTGGGTAACAGCGGAAATTCGGGTATGAACTCGGGCGGAACTGGTGGTGGCGGAACCGGGTTCGCTCGTTGATGACAGGATAAACTCGTTGGAAAGAGGGTAATCCATATGGCAGGGTCGTACTACCGGGAGATCATTTGATGAGTCGGTTCGGGATAGCTCGTGTGCGACGATATGCTGTGGTTTTGCTCTTGCTGATCGGTGTCGCAGGTTGCCAGCAGTGGTCACATGGTTCTGCCACAACGCAACCAAGCACCGGAAAGGGCTTCCTTTTTCGGCCCAATCAGTTGTTCAAACGAAACGCAAACGGCGAACACGCTTCAATCCGGGAATCGCCTGCCGCGAAAATGACGCCAAAACAAGAGGCGGATATCCAGTATGCTCAAGCGCGTGTGCTGGAATCTGATGGCGAACTTACTGAGGCCTCGGTGTTGTATCTCGAAGTGATCAAACGAGACAAAACGCGGGCCGACGCCCTCCACCGCCTCGGAATCATCGCTTATCAGCAGTCTCAGTTCGAAGCGTCCAATGAATGGTTTCACAAAGCCATTAAGGCCAAGGGGAACGACGCGGAAATCTGCTGTGATTTCGGTTACAGCCTTTATGGCCAAGGACGTCTCGTCGAAGCCGAATCGATGTTGAAATCGGCCCTGCAGGCCCAGCCTGACCATCCCCGCGCTCATAACAATTTGGGTTTGGTCTATGCACACTCGGGCCAGCAGGAATCCGCCCTGGATCAGTTTCGATTAGGAGGGGCTTCTCAATCGCAATCGTACAGCAATGTCGCTTTGGCCCTCGCGTTGGATGGGGATTTGAACCAGGCCAAGCAGAACTATCACAAGGCCTTGGAACTCGACGCGAATTGCCAATCCGCCAGGAAGGGACTCAATGACCTGCAACCGGCGTTGGCGAAAACCAACGATTCCCAATTGAAAGTGGTTGTGTACGAAGAATAGAACTTTGCGATTCTCTGCTTTTTCAGCCAAAGTAACCGGTCCAGGCATCATCCAGATTCGCGATGGTCAGCAATTCCGACTGTTCCCGGTAACGACAGACTTCCCGAACTCGTTCAATCAGATCCCGCGGATGACAACACATCAGATCCCGATTCTCGACGTTGTATCGCGAAAACAGATGTTTGATTAATTCCGATGAAACCTCAAAGCCGTATTTGCCCGCATATTTTCTAAAGATCTGTTCGTACCGTTGGGGGGGCGGGTTATCAAGATAGGCTCGGTAACCAATTCGTCGCAAAAATGCAGGCTCCATCACGGTTTCGGGATGGAGGTTCGTGGCGATAATCAGCATCAGACTAAATGGGACTTGAATCTTTTGACCCGTAATCAATGTCATAAAATCAAGCCGATTTTCCAACGGGACAATCCACCGATTCAGCAACTGATCCGTTGATATCCGTTGCCTTCCAAAGTCATCAATCAGGAATACCCCCCCATTCGCCTTCAGGTGTGGTGGTGCCTCATAAATTCGGTGGGAACTGGTGTAAATTAAATCCAGTGACTCTAAAGTCATCTCGCCCCCGACGCAAACGAGCGGACGACGAATCCTGACCCAGCGGCCATCCACTCGATTTTTCAAAGCGGCTGGAATTTCCCTCTTTTCGTGACACTTGGGGTCA
>JBIKZJ010000083.1:0-17542 GCA_044354755.1 Schlesneria sp.
AGTTTTGGCGCCTCGTTTGCGTTAACCGTGATGGGGAGAATCACGCTGCTGACGATGCGTTTGCAGTTCCTGTTTGATGACTGGCTGGGATTGGTGAGGATGTAGAAAATTGATCGCGATCAAGACGATCGCGATCAATAGGTGGAACGATTAACGGGTAGCACGATTAAATCAGAGTTCGCGAAACCAAAATTCGCTAAACCCGTGTCAGCGAAGCCGTCGTCAGTCAATAATTTTCACTTTGATCTCGTCACTGTTGGCTTTCAGTTCCGGCGCGTACACTCCGCTGGCTCGGGTGGGGAGGGCGCTGAACTGACCCGGGATTTCGGCACGTAATCGATAGCTGATGGAATGTTTGCCGCGCATCAATTGGCGAACGAAGAAGGCGACCCGCTCATCACGGAATTCGACGTACGCTCCCAGCGGATTGCTGTTGTAGCCGCTCCGCACCTCGACCGGCTCAAATCCGGCCCCCTTCATGTCTTCGAACATCAAGTATTCGTAGTCATTCTTGCTATCAATTTCGAGTTCGATCTCGACCAGATCGCCGCTTTTGAGCTGACTCAAGTTGGGCAATTCGGTTCGCTCGTACTTTTCAACGCGCTGCTTGACCGCTTGGCCACGGGCCCCTTGGGCGTTTATTTCCTTGTCGACGCGAGTCAGCTTGTAGTATTTGCGGTCGACTTTGATTTCCAGTCCGGCTTTGGTGATAAACTCTTCCAGCGTGAAGTTGGTCTGGTACGCGTTGTAATAGAGTGGTCCCTTCCCCTGCTTTTTGAGTTCCAGGGTATGGCGGCCCGTGGTTAACGCGGCTCCTTCAAGTACGAACTTGTTATCGAACGTGAATAGGTTGGCAGAATCGATTTTGACTTCCTTCTGCTTTTGTCCATCAAGCCAGACTTCGACGGTGAGATTCGGCTGATCTTCGCCGCTGGCTCGCATGTAATCGGCCAGTGCCTCGATACACAGGGCGGTATCGCGGGTGCTGTTCCAGTAGGTTGCATGTTTGCGATTGTTCAACAAGTACTTGACCAGTCGCGAGGCACGAATGTCTTGCGGATTGGTCTTGGATAACAATTTTAAATAGTAGGCATTCGCTTCGATGTCATTGCCGTACCAGTACCACCATCCTCCGGCGGGAAGTTTTAAGTAGGCGGTCTGATTTTCTTCGTCCTGAACAACGAATTGCTCGATGTTCTGCAGGATCATTTTCAGTTTGTCGACCTGCTGTTGTTTGTGCAGGGCGAGTCCGAACAGGGCTTTGGCGTAGACCGGTAACTGCACACGGTCGCGATAGAGAAACTCGTTCATCTCGGGGTTGATCATGTCAGCGTCGACCAGAATCATGTAAATGAAAGCATCCAGCGAGTCGGCGTGTTCCTTCCGTGGCAAGTCTTTCTGGCCCCAGTTCTTGATCCATTGGACCTGCTCGTCCTGATGTCGCTTCAGCCATTCCAGGCCCCGTTCCAGTACGCCTGGAACAATTGCGACCTCGCTCGAGCGGGCGACCTGGAGTCCATGCACGACGACAGCGGTGGTATGCGGCCATGAGCGTTCACCAAAGCCGCTGAACCAACCCCAACCTCCGTCGGTCACCTGCATCGAGGTCAAGCGATCGAGGCCCTCTTTGGTCAGGTTACGAACCTCGTCTTCGTCAAAGACCGGATTTCGGTCAAACCGCTTCCACTGTTTGGCTCGTTCGACATCATCACCAATTTCCTGAGCATTCATGTTGGTTCGCTTGGCCTGAATGTCTTTGAGGTTCAGCTGCATCTTTTGCAGAATCCGCTGAGTGATCACCGTGGGGATAAAGCGGTTCAGGGTTTGATCTGTCGAGTTGTAGGGAAAATCGACGAGATACGGGAGGGCGTCGACGAGGGCTCCGGCGAGTGTTGGGGAAAAGCGGACTTCCAAGCGGGAATCCTGCGGACGGCGTGCGGCAGGTACGTCGAAAGTCGCCTTGCCCGACAGGTCCGTCGGACGGAGAGCCCCGCTGAACGATTCGGTCTTCAGCATCCCGTGGAGGTAGACCGGGAAGCTCAGCTGCATCGCATCCGATTCTTCGTCGGAGAGCGCCTTAACGGTGATTTTGGTCACCCCCTGCCCCGTGACTTTGATTCGCCAGTCGACTCGTTGTTCTGCACCGGGGGCGAGAACAATTGTCCGGGTCAGCGGCGACAGGCCGGGCTTGTCTTGAGCGGCTGCTGCAGCGATGGGGGAGATGAGTCCCTGGTCATCGAGGTCGAGTGAAACCTGAACCGATTTTTCGAGTTTGAGGTAACTGTGGACATTGGCCGAAATCACGACTTCGTCCTGGTCGACAAAAAAGCGAGGGGCTTGCAACCGGACCAGCAAATTCTTGCGGGTGGTCACTTCGGTTTCCCCCTGGCCGACTTTGGTCCCGAGTCCCATGGCCCAAGTTTTGATTTTCCAGCCTGTTAAACTTTCTGGCATTTTGAACCGGACTTTGGCTTGTCCTGACGTGTCGGTCGTAATTGATCCCGCCCAAAAGGCGGTATCGGCGAAATTCGAGCGGATCGTCGGTTGCGAAAGTTCGGCACCGGCCGCTTCGGCTCGGTCAGCTTGGAAATCTAAAGCGGCCCCCTTGGCGAGTGCCATCGGCGGGGCAGCATCCATCGCCATGGGGGCCCCCAAACCGAGTGATCTCGTGCTACTCTGGCGTGCTCGCCCGTCTTTCGCAAATTGCATTCCGTATGCCATTCCGCGAAGCCCCCCGCCAAAACCGGCGGCAGCAAACCCATTCGCGGTCATCTCTTCCATCCCGCCAAATACCCCCAGATCGTTCATGGGGATTTCCCCATTCTTGAGCAGATTGCCGAATGAGCGGTCGAGGGTACATTCGCGTTGTGGCTGGTGATGCCGGCGCCACTTCCAGAAAAATTCGCGGATTTCCGGAACGTTGCTGCCACCCGAAATCGCCTCGACACTTTGATCGTAGACCGAGAGTACTGTGGATCCGACGAAGGGTTTTCCGGTCGCGTCCGTCAATTTGACCTGAACGGTCGCCTCGGCCCCGGGTTTGTATTCGGTCAGAGACGGCAGGACCTCGACGTTGATCATCCGCGTTTCTGGCGGCACAACGACTTCTTTCGATTCCTGGTAGTACTTTCCGTCGGAGATCGTAAACGCTTCCAAGAAAAAGTTCGGCATGTCTTTCTGGACCACACCAATTTCTTCGAGGGTCGTTTTTCCTTTCAATCGGATCACTTTTGGCGGGAGATAAATCCCATTGGCAGGGCGGACAAACAAGACGACGCAGCCATCGGGCCGGTTGGTGGTAACCATCAGTTTGACCGTCTCGCCAGCGGCATATTCCTGTTTGTCGGTAATCAGTTCCAAGTCGTTAAAGCGGAACTCGCGTCCGTCAAATCCTTCACCCCGAATGACAAAGACATAACCACCTTCGATGGTGTGTCCCTTGGCGTCGGTCACTTTGTACGAGAGGCGATACTGACCACTTTTGCTGGCGGCAATTTGCTGTCCTGCCTGGCCAGCTGGGTCGGTGTTTAACTTCCATGTCTGGACCGGTTCTTCGAGGGGCTTTTGTGCCGCATCGTAAGTGACTTTGAACAACGTCAGCTCACCCGTCCCCTGCACCGGCTTGTTATCGAGTGTATGCGCGTCGAAGCGGGCCTGAATTTGATCGCCCACTTTGTAGTGCCCACGATTGACCCACGCAAAGACTCGGAACGGTTGCCGAGCCACAAGGACCTTACCAGTCCCCACAATGGTACGCCGTGACTCATCAATGACTTCGGCCGTAATCGCGTATTCATGGTCTTCGTCACCATGGATCGCTTTGGCGGGATTGGTATTGATTTCGACCGAAACCAGCCCACCGGGACCAATCTCGACTTCCTGTTCGGAAATGACCTCGGGGGGGGCGGGATTGCGGCCAATCCACCAGCCGATCGGACGGAAACATCCCCAGCGATTCCAGCCGGGATACCAGGTGTAGTCCGACGCAAACCAGCCGTAGCCACGTCCATAAAACCAGTCCCAGCGGCCGATGGGATGCCAGTGGCTGTCGTGTGCTGTTCGCAGGACTTTGTATTTCACTGTCGCTTTGGTGACGGGGGCACCGAAGTAGTATTTGGCTTTGATTTGGGCGGTGATGGTTTCGCCGAGGGCCACCGGTTCGGTGGGGGCATCAATCGTCACTTCGTATTCTGGCTTTTTGTATTCTTCGACCCGGAACGTTCCACCCTGCTGCAGATTGTTCATGACCAGTAGCTGGTAGGTCCCCAGCATCGCCCCTTTGGCGAGGGGGAATTCTCCTTCGATTCCGCCGTAGGGGTCCGTTTTGAGCGGTTTTTCGAACAGCTTTTCTCCCTGTGGATTATTGATCTGAACGGTGAATTCCTGATTTGCGAATTCGGATTTGTCGGGTTGATCGTACTTGCTGGTTTCGATCCAGAATTTGAATTTGACCGTCTGTTCCGGACGATAGACAGGCCGATCGGTGATGGTAAAGACCCGGGTCGCCTGGTATTCCTGATCATGCTTTTGTCCCCACCAGGCATGGGTAAAACCGGTGTAGGCGAGTTGTCCGGTGCTGCTACGGGCGATGATCAACCACTGGTGGTCGTTGGGTAATTTGGTTGAGGGAAGCATCACCAAACCGTTTGCATCGGTGAACTCAGCAAAGTTGGTGGTGGTGACCTGAAATTCTGGCTTGTTGGGAGCAACTTGACTCTGTTTCCAGCCAAAAAATTCGACATTGGCCTTGGCGATTGGGAGTCCTGTCACCGCATCCGCCACGAAATGGAGTGATTGTCCATCGAGTGGTTTTCGGACCAGTGTCGCATCGGCGAGCCAGACGATGACCCGACTGACATTTCCGTCTGCGAGAGTGCCGGTAAGCAGGTAGGCACCCCCCTTCTGCAGTGGAGTTGTGACCGTGACCACGCTGTCAAAATGTTCGGGTTTGGGAGCCAGGTCAAGTTTCCATTTGGCGACAGATTCCCCGAGAAATTGAGTTTGATTTTCGGTTACCAGACGGAAACCGATCTCTTGAACGTTGAAGGATTGCCAATCGAGTTGTTGGGGTTTCGACTTCAAGTATTTTTTGGTGGCGTCGAGCAACGCATCAATCTTGATGGACTGTGCTTCGAACGAGACCTGCTTGGCGTTGCGAAAGCGAAAATCGACAGTGGCCCCTTTTCCGGCGGGGGCGACCGTCAGGTTTTCAAAACGGCCCCAATTTTTCACAATTTGATTATGCCGGGCCTGTCGATGGTCTTCATCGCCGAATTTTTGGAGGGCGGAGGCCCAGGTAGCACTCGCTTTTACGTATTGTCGACGGTCTTCGTAGATTTGTGCCAACTGATCGGCAGCCTGCGGACCGTAAGTGTCGGTTTTGGGGCGACTGGCAATTTCCTCGAATAATTTGATCGGATTGAAGGGATCGGGAAGCGGAATGCGTTTGATTCCGGTGGCGAGTTTGGCAATCGTTTCGCTGTCGGTCAGTGAATGGACCGCGAAGGGACCACTTTCGTCCTGGTCATCATCTCGCCCACTGCGATGTGCCAGCCAAGCCATGGTCTGGACGCCGAATTGCTGGTGCAAGAAACTGGCAAAACGGAAATCGACTTGATTCTGCAGTCCGTTGTCGAACTTTGCGGCCTGGCTAAGTCCCCATCGCCAACGTTCTCCGTCCGATACGGCCGCTTCCCAAGTCGCCGGAATCTGATGTAATACCGGATTTCCCTCGGTGTCAACAGGTGCCCCTTTGGACTCGCCCCCCATCGGCACTCCCCAGCCTCGTCCACGTCCACGACCAACCCATGGATTCCCCTCGTCATAATCGGGCAGCTTTGTCAGGTCGGTCAGGGATTGCAGTTGCCACGCTTCGACTCCCCCCAATTGTTCTGCCAATTCCAGAAAAAGCCTCGCGATCTCGGGCTGGTTCGGGTCGAGAGTCGCCAGTGGGATGGCTTGCTGTATCAACTGTAATGCACGCACACGGTCCCGGGCCGCCGCACTGGCATACTGCCCACCTCCACGATGAGACCCTCGTTCGAACTTTCCTGCGATGAGGAATCCGCCGTGGTCGATCATCTGCCCATAGCTTCGCGCTGCTGTCGCGAGTAACCGCCAGTTTTTCTCATGCACCTTCACGGACGACTCGATCAACTCGTCGACTTCGTTGGTTCTGCCCAGATTCAGCAGCGACTGAATTGCTTGAGTCAGGTCGTCGGATACGAGCATTGGATCCGTCTTCGGGTTCAGCGTTAGTTTGCGCGATCCTTCATAAGCGTCCTTGAAGTTTCCGGCTTCAAACTCTTTTTTCAAAACCGCGCGATCCCCAGTTCCCCCCGCATCTTCGGCCAATAGCCACCATGATCCAAAACCCATCGAGACGACTGTGATGAAAAGAACCAATTTCTGCATAATCTGAACCTGTTCGTTTTATGGAAAAATGCTTTTAAATGTCTTGTTAATGTCTTGAATGGGCAGAATCATCTCTGTCCATTCTGGTGGCACGCCGATCCCTCCGGTGGAAATCAGCGCCCTGAAGATCCGATGAGGATTGCTCAATTCTAAGCAGATTTTACTTCAAAAGGCCACAACGCGGCATCGGTGATTCCCTGAGGGTCTCTCTCGCCGATCATCTTGCTAACTGGGGAGTTTTTCTGCGAAAAGGGGATCATGAGGGAGTTGATTGTTGTCCCACGGTTTTTCTGTAGCAGGAATTGGACGTTTGTCGCTGCGATAAGTTCCACGATTTCTCAAAAAACAGACATGATATTGGAGAAAATCGTTCATACAGGACGAGTCGATCCTGAGTTTCAGCCCGTTTTTGTATTCGGCAAAAAGACCGTCAGCAAGCCGAACAGGGGGAGGAACGAGCAGACGTGATAAACGTATTCGATGCTTGTCTGATCGGCCAGCCAGCCAAGGACGGCTGCTCCCAGTCCCGCCATGCCAAAAGCAAAGCCGAAAAATAGGCCACCAATCAGGCCGACTCGGCCAGGCACCAACTCTTGTGCATAGACAATCATCGCGGTAAAGGCCGAGGCCTGGATCATGCCAATGGGAATTGTCAGCACGATTGTCCAGAAAAGATTGGCATAAGGGAGGATCAGCGTGAACGGCAGGATTCCCAAAATCGAAATCCAGATCACCGTTTTGAACCCAAACCGATCACCAACGGGTCCACCGCCGATGGTTCCTGCAGCAACCGAACCCAAGATCACAAACAGGGCAATTTGCGCAGTCGACACCGAAACCTGAAAACGCTGCATCAGATAAAACGTATAGTAGTTACTCAGGCTGACCAGATAAAAGTATTTGGAAAACATGAGCAGCAGCAGGATTGCGATCGCACTGATAATACGAATTTGTGACACGGACGAGTGACGAGTCGCCACTGAGGGACCGTGATTTGATTGCAATTCCGTTAATTGTTGCTGATACCAGCGGCCGACTTGGCCGAGAACGAACATCGCAGCAATGGCACCGAGCGAAAACCAGCCGAGACTCGACTGACCCCAGGGGACCACAATCAAGGCGGCCAGCAAAGGACCGATCGCCGACCCCGCATTTCCCCCAAGTTGAAATAAGGCCTGTGCGAAGCCATACCGGCCCCCGGATGCAAACCTCGCAATCCGTGAGGCTTCAGGGTGAAAAACGGACGATCCGATGCCGATCAAGGCGGCCGCAAACAAAATTAACGGAAAGGAACTCGCCACCGCCAGTACGATCAGGCCGACAAAAGTGAAACCCATGCCGCAAGGGAGTGAATAAGGCCACGGGTGTCGATCGGTATAAATTCCGACCAAGGGCTGTAACAGCGAGGCGGTCAATTGAAACGTGAATGTGATCAGACCGATCTGAAAAAAGTTCAGCGCATAGTTCTCTTTGAACAGCGGATAGACCGCCGGGAGCAACGACTGCATCACGTCGTTCAAGAGATGCGACAGACTCAGTGCCCACAAAATCGAGATCGTAGCGGTCTGTGGGCGGACTGATCCCATGGCCGTTGCACTGGCTGTCGCCGTTCCATCGGACGTCATCGCTGATCTTTCAACACAAGATCTGGCACCACAAGATCTGAATTACCGACCGAGATAGATCCCGATGCCGGGGCCTGAATATCCCATATGAACTCGCCCACGAGGACCGACCGCTCCGTACCCGTAGGCTGGTGGTCCATATACCGCTGGCCCGTAAGCTGGCGGTCCGTACGCCGCTGGTCCGTAAATTGGCGGTCCATAGACAGGACCGGAAGTGGCGATGACCGGTGGGCCAACAATTACAGCAGGACTGAGCATGACCGGGGGGGCCGAGTAGACTTGGGGCGGGTATGCGTAGCCACGTGTGACAATCACTGGTGGAGGCAACGGGCGTGAGATGATGACAGGTGGTCGGGCATAAACCGGAGCCGCATAGGGGCGGTAATAGCCACGGTTATAACGCCCCCAGGGATCGGCCGACGCCGATTCCGCCAGGCATAGGCTGAGACACGCGGCCACAACGAACAATTTCCAGTGAGACATCAAAACATCCTTCGAAAAGTCAATTCCATCAATGGCCAATTCACGCAGAGAGGTAGATGGAATACCTCGATCCGACATCAGTTCTAACAAAGGTTACGACCGAATGGCAGGAAAAATTCTTGGGATTTCACAAAAAAAGCGACAGTCTGCATGGGCCCTTTTTCAGGACAACGCGGCCGCACCTGCCGCATCTGTTCTGATGAGTCTGTCTGAGAGCCCGCTCATTCCGTCTGCAATCCCTTGTTGCCACCTGTTATCACCACGAAAAACCCAATGAAAACAGGGAATGAAAGAATTGTTCGCCCGCAGAATTCTGCGGCAAGGGGATGACACAGTTTCGATCGTGTATTCCAGGTGGTATGCTAGGGGACATTTTCGTCGGACTGCCGCTCACTTCAAATTCAAATTGCCTAAACATACGGTTGGAGGTTTCTTGTGGATATGACCGCTCTTGTCGATTTGATGAGTAATCTGATCTACCCAATGCAGGGGATCGCAGCGGTCTACGGATTGTTTCTGGTGGTGCTGATCTTTCGTCGGATCGGTCAAAAGCAATTTCGCTCACAGTCCGCTGCCGATCAGTTCATGACTCAGGTCAACGAACATTTGCAGGGGCGTCAATTCGACGAAATTGTCGCCTTGTGCGATTCTCCCCCTTACTGGTCGAAAGCGGTGCCGCAGCTGATTTTAATTGCGATGGCCAATCGTCATTGGCCATTGAATAAGTTGCGTCAACTGCTCAGCGAAACGTTCGAGCGGGAAGTTTTGTCCGAAATGGATTATCAGATGTCGTGGGTGAATACGGTTGTCAAAACAGCACCCATGCTCGGTTTGCAGGGAACGGTACTGGGAATGATTGCCGCATTCGGAAAAATTGCTGCCAAACAAGCATCGGGGGTGAACCCTGCCTCGCTGGCCAGTGATATCAGCTTCGCGCTGATTACCACGGCGGTTGGACTGATGATTGCGATCCCGCTGGTGATGTGCATGGCTTCGATGCAAGTTCGGATCGGACGATTGACCGACAATGTCCAGCATCAGATCGGACAGTTTCTGGATCAACTGGAACACGCCCTCGCCAAACGCAAATCGTCTTAGTATCTGTTGAAAAAGGGACAGGCACCTCACGCTGCGTATAATTCAAGTGGATTTTTGATTTCGGTTGGAGCCAGTCCCCGTTTTTCAACAGACTTTTTCCACAGACTTTTTCTACAGACTTTTGGGCCAAGTTGTCGCTGGAAGGGTCGGTTCCACCGACGGTTTGCCTCGATTTGATCAATGATACCTCCCCTCGGGACCGGACGGATTGTAATGGCTAAACGTGGTCTTTTTACTGATGCAGGCTCATTCGGCGGGGGACGCAAGCTCGTTGATGGCGAGATGGATATTACCCCGATGATTGATGTCACCTTTCTGCTGCTGATCTTCTTCATGGTGGCCTCAACCATGCAGGGGACGCCTGATGTGGATGTTCCCCCGGCACAACATAGTGTGGGGGTCGATTCGGCTGGAGCCGCGATTGTGACGATTCTGGCCGCTCGGAATTCGTCCGATTCCCCGCGGATCGTCTTGGGGGATGGCGAGGGGCCTGAAGCGGATCTGAACGAAGTGCGTCGGTATGTGGAAGAGAGTGTTCGCGATGGTAAAAAGCGAATTGTGCTCAAGGGAGAGGGGGATGTCAGCCATGGCCTGGTTGATGAGGTCGCCCAGACAATCAAGTCCGTCGAAGGGGTCGAACTTTATATGGGAGTTGGAGACAAACCTAAGGAATAATTGAAAACGGGAATCAACGAGTCTGGTTTTCCAGGGTGACGTACTGTGTCATCAAACGCTGTTTCAGGTCTGTTTCTGATCGGGTTACCAAGCATGCCTCTTCGCTTTCGCTGCACGCACTGTCAAGGTTTGATGGCCATTTCCCGCCGTCAGGCGGGGGCGATCGTCCAGTGCCCCAAGTGCGGCGAGCAAACGGAGGTTCCGCACGAGGATTTGTTTGCTGCGGTTCCTGCTCCGTTCGAGGAGACTTTCCCCCCCGATCAACAATCCGAACCCGTGCCACCACTTAAGGCACCAACCCAGTCTGTACGACAACCGCAGTCCCTGCCGACGAACCTGGCTCCGGCTTTTATTGGGTCGTCTCCCACTGAAAATGTTTCGGCCCTCGAAAGGCCGGATCCGCCGAACGCGTCTCGTGAGGCGGATCCGGATCAGCATGGGAATGCGGATTTGGATGCGGATGCAAACGGGGAATTCTCCAAACCGGATGAAGCCTTTGTTCCCGCCGAGATTGGTGACGAAGAAGGAGAACTCCCGTTGGCCATTCGGCGGCGCAGCAATCTCGAAGAAGAAATGGATCTGACGCCGATGGTGGATGTGACCTTTCAACTGTTGATCTTCTTTATGGTTTCTGCCTCGTTTAGCCTGCAGAAAAGCATTGAAGTTCCGACTCCAGATCCCGATCAAAAAGGGGCCAGCCAGCAGGTTCAGACCCTGGACGATCTGCAGGGGACCTCGATCATTGTGAAGATTGATGCCAGCAATACGATTTGGATCGATGATGAACCCTTGGCAGATGCGCTGCGACTTTCAGACACGTTGCGTGACAAAATGCGTCGCGAGCAAAAGACCGAATTACTTGTGACCGCCGACGCGGCATCGCTACACCGAACGGTCATTTCCGTGATTGACGCGGCGAATGAGGTCGGGATGCAAAAGATCCGCATGACCTCGAAGAAAAAGGTCGATTAAGACGCTCGCTATCATCAGACCATCGCGGACAACGAACAAGACTACCCGAAGTTACAAAATCACTTCCTGAGCCCTGCAAAGACGATTATGGCCACGCTGAAAATCAAACAGATCAGTGGATCGACGGAAACGCGTGAGCTTTCGCGATCGCATCCCTTGACGATCGGAAAACAAGATTTTAACGACATCTGTATCCCAGAAGAGGGTGTCGCCCGGATGCACTGTCGAATCAGTTGGAATAAAACCGGGTTTGAAGTGACCTCCGCCACCGCCGACGGAATTGAAGTTAATTCCACCACGGTGGCCCATCTGATACTGAGTTCTGGCGATACGATTCGAGTTGGAAGCTGTGACCTGATTTTTGAGGACGAGTCGAATGTCCCTCAGGTTCCGGCACCTCAGCTTCCGGCAGTGGATGAGGCTCCCCTGCCCCGCAAAACCAGGGGAAAAAGCGAGCCTCCTCAAAAAGTGATTGACGATCTGTCGCTATATGAAAGTGAGATCGATTCGGATTGGCAAGAGGAGCTCGTTCCCTTTTCCGGTAATGACGACGAAGAGATTCGTCACTCAAAACGGAATTCAAAAACGAAATCGAAGCCCGTTGCTGGCCCCCTGGCGATTAGGCCCGTGCGGCCCGGTGAGCAGGAAATCCTGAAATCGCCCCTCGTACTCGGTTTGACCGGTGGCGGATTGACGCTGCTGCTCATCACGGGGATCTTCTGGTTTTTGACCAGTCGCGAGTTATCGAACCGGATGTACGATCGCGCTGTGGCGGAGATGAACGATGGACAATACACCCAGGCGATCGCCTCGTTCGAACGATTCATTCAGCAATATCCGAATCATACTTTGCGTCGTCAGGCCGAACGAGGTCTCGCCAAGGGATTCGTGCAAAAAGAGATCTCAGGTGCGACACCTGGTTGGAAACGGGGGCTGGAACGATTAAATGAGCTGATCAAGACGCATCGAAACGAAGCCGACTTTTCGAGTCTGCACTCGTCGCTGTTCTTGTATGCCGAACAGATCTCGATGGGGGCAGCAAAAACGGCAGAAACGAACCGAGACCCCGATCTGCTGGTCGTCTCGAAAGAGGCTCAAGACCTGGTCGAGCGCTATTCTGATCCTGCATCTCTGCTCACTGGGACCATTACTCGCATCACCGAGCAACGCTCGAAGGCCCAGGGGGCGATTGAAAAGCAGCGGGCATTCGATCTGGCCATGAAGACGGTCGATACGGCGATCACGGAAAAAATGCCGATGGTGGCTTTGTCAGAACGGGAGCGTCTGGTTCGCAGTTTTCCCGATTTTATTAGTTCTAAACGGGTGAAAGAGTCGCTCCAGAAAGCACTGGATCTGGAACGTTCCGTCGTGGCAACCGATGAGACTGAGCGCCCTGCAAAGACCGACGAGGATCGACCACAGTTGGGCGAGTCGATCTTGGGGATTCTTCATTCGCGGTCGCGCATGGATGAGACTTCTCAAGGTCAAATTGTGTTTGTGACCAGTAAGGATTCCTGTTATGCGGTCGATCCGGCGACGGGGGAATTGGTCTGGAGACGGGTCATTGGTGCCAACACCCCCTTTTTCCCGGTTGTCACCACCGGTTCCCAGGCTTCGGTTCTGTTGTTCGATACGCAACAGCAGGCTTTACTCGCGTGTCAGTTGGCAAATGGAAAACTGATCTGGCGACAGCCTCTTGAAGCTCGGGCGATCGGTAGCCCACTCGTTCATGAGGGACAAATTTACCTGGCTCTCGAAGGGAATTCGCTGGTTCGCCTGGATCTCGATTCTGGTCGCCTGTCGGCGACCGTCAAGTTTTCACAAAACCTGGCGAGTAGCCCTGTTCTTTCCCATGATCGAAAAGAGCTGCTGGTTCCCGGAGAAATGGCGATGATCTATGCGTTAACGCTGCATACGACCACAACGAAACCGGCCCTGTCTGCGGTGGCAACGACCTTTACCGATCATGCTGCTGGATCACTCGTGGCGCCGCCACTCGCCATGGGACGACTGTTGCTCTTGTGCGAAAATGACCGGGCAGACAGTGCCCGTTTGCGACTGTGGGATGCGAGCAGACCCGCCGAATCGCTCGTGGAATTCCCCTCGGTCAGAACGGTGGGACAAGTACGAGATCGCCCCGTATTACGCGGCAATCAATTGGTTGTCCCCTCCTCGGGAGAACAGTTCGCGGCATTTGCGGTGACCGATGACGCAGGTCGAGAGGGGATTGTTCCGATTGGACAATACCGGGCCGATCAAGTGGCAAAACGAAACCAGATTGCCGCACCACTTTTTGTCGCCGTTGGCTCAGACGGACAGTTTTGGTCGGCCGGTTCTGCCTTTCGACGATTTGAAATCAGCAGTAATAGTATTCGTATGGATTCGGTTTCGACGGCAGCTGGGATCGCCTCACAGCCACTGCAAACGGTCGGCGAACAGTTTTTTGTCGGTCGTAAATCCCGATACAGTGATGCGGTGACATTCTCGGCCGTCGAACGGGAAAAGATGTCCAGCCCCTGGCGCTGTATTGTGGGCGATGGCCCCATCGAACTGCTCGCTACCCGCGACGGAGGAGCCGTCTGGGTTGGTGAGAGTGGCACCCTTTATTCGTTGGGGAAAAATCGCCTGGCACAAGGAGGGTTTGATTTCAAAGCGGGTCAGGATCTGGATCTTCCCGCGAATGTGGCGATGCCAATTCGGGCAACTCTGTTGCATGATCAGCGACTGGTCGTTGCGGCAGCAGGGGATGTGACGCGGTTTTTTCTGGTAAATGCCAACGGACAATTCGCCGAACAGTTTCAGGTCAACGAATTTCCCGAGGCGGATCCGGTATTGCTGGATGACGGACTGGTGCTTCCTTTACCCTCACGTCTGAAAATTTTGCCATTATCATCGGGCAAAAAGGGAGCACAGGATCTCATTCTCCCGATCGGAGAAAAAACCGATCATCATTGGGCTCATCTAATCCGCATCGACGGCCAGCAATTGATTGCCTTTGATGACGGCGGACGAGTCACAAGGGTCCAGTTTCGGACCGGTGATGTTCCGCATCTGGTGGAGGTTGCCGAGTTAAAGCTCGAACATCCCGTCGACGCCCGGCCTGCCTTGCTGGGGGATTCACTATTTATCGCAGATGCGAGCGGTGCCATTCGCCAGTTGAACGTTCGTTCATTTGATACGGACGGGCAAACGATGCTGGCGGCTCCGGTGAAAAATGTATGGACATTGGGGACCAATGTGCTCATCAAAGCGGGTGACCGCAAACTGCACTGCCTGTCCGAAGGAAAAACCTTGCCAGAGCGATGGTCTTTTGGTCTGGGGGATCTCGAGCCAACCGGGCCTGTGATTCTGAAAGGAACGGACGTTTGGCTGGCCTGCGGGAATGGAACGGTACTCGTCCTTAACTCCGAATCAGGGGGCGAGGTTCGTCGGTTGGAGATGCCTCAGAGGTTGTCGCTCGGTTTGAGGCAAATTCAGGAAAACCTGTTCGCGGTGGCTGTTGATGGAACGCTGTATCGACTCGAATAAATTCGGTTGCATTTCCTGACGATTACCCACTGCGCGGAGGGGGCTTACGCCAGCAGTTTCGAGACCAGCTTTCCGTGAACATCCGTGAGCCGATAATTACGGCCTTGGAACTTGTAGGTCAGTTTCAAGTGATCGATGCCCAGCAGATGCAGTAGCGTCGCGTGCAAGTCGTGAACGTGAACCTTGTCATCGATGACGTAATATCCGAGATCATCCGTCGCACCGATTGTTTGGCCGGTTTTGATTCCCCCCCCTGTCATCCACATGGTGAATGCCTCGACGTGATGGTCACGGCCCATCATGTCGCGCGGCTCGCCCTGAGGTGTTCGGCCAAATTCACCTCCCCATACCACAATCGTATCCTCGAGCAATCCACGTCGCTTCAGGTCTTTGACCAGTGCCGCAGCCCCTTGATCCACTTCACGGCAGCGATCATCGAGAGACTTGCCCAGTTCGGTTCCGGCATTCCCATGGTGATCCCAATCGGTATGGTAAAGCTGGATGAAGCGGACTCCCCGTTCCACCAGTCGCCGTGCCAGCAGGCAGTTGTTGGCGAACGAATGCTTGCCCGGTTCGGCACCATATAATTCCAGTGTCTCTTTCGTCTCTCCCTTGAGATCCATCAATTCTGGAGCACTCGACTGCATCCGATAGGCCATTTCGTACGAAGCAATCCGTGTGGTGATTTCGGAATCCTGTGTCGCTTCGTGACGTATCCCGTTCAGATCGTTGACCACATCGACGAATTCGCGTTGGCGTTGCGAGTCGACACCGGGGGGGTTGGCCAGATTGAGAATCGGCTCTTTTCCCGAACGGAGTGGCACCCCTTGAAATTGCGAAGGGAGAAAACCGCTCGACCAGAGGGGGGCTCCTCCACGCGGCCCGCGCGGCCCCGATTGCAGCACAACAAAACCAGGAAGGTTTTTTGATTCGCTGCCGAGTCCGTAGGTCACCCACGCCCCCATGCTGGGGCGTCCCATGAATTGAGGTGAACCGGTATTCATAAACAATTTGGCGGGACCGTGATTAAAGACATCGGTCGACATCGAGCGAACCAGGCAAATGTCGTCAGCAACCTCGGCTAAATGGGGAAGACATTCACTGATAACCGCTCCAGACTCACCATGGGCCGCAAACTTGCGCACGGTTCCCAGCAGCTTGGCATCCGATTTGATAAAGGCAAACCGCTTCCCTTTGACATACGATTCTGGGATCACCTGGCCACTGAGTTCCTGCAACTTCGGCTTGGGTTCAAATAATTCCAGCTGACTCGGGCCCCCCGCCATGAACAGGAAGATCACGGACTTGGCTTTGGCGGGCCACTGTAACCCCCGGCTGCCGGGAACAAATCCGGCCGGTTGTACTTCTGCAGCCACTGATTTTTCCGCAGCCAGCAGCGAACCGAGCGCAATGCTTCCCAGTCCGACGCGACAGTCACGAAAGAAATGCCGTCGAGTGATCTCACGCAACCGCTGTTCTTCATTGAAGTCCATCATGAATTGCCACTCCCGTTTCAGATACTTCAGCGAATGATCGTGCTATAATAAGCTGTTGGGACAGAAAAGCACGAGAGATTCACGGAAAAAACAGAGAGAATTCCATGACAGCCCAAAGTGTCGAACAATTACAAGCCATGCGGTGCCTTCCCTGTGAGGGGGGCGTGTCGAAGTTAACGGCTGCAGAAGCCGAATCTCAGCTCGCCAAATTGACCGGTTGGACCATCACCCATCAGGGGGAGCGGATCCACAAAGAATGGGTGGTCAAACACTTTATGGCGGGGATGCGGTTCTTTAATGAAGTCGCGAAAGTCGCAGAAGCCGAAGGGCATCACCCCGATTTACACATCGTGGGATATCGGAATGTTTCGATCGACATTTGGACGCACGCGATTGGCGGGCTTTCGGAAAACGATTTCATCCTGGCGGCAAAAATTGACGCGATTCCGATCGAGTTGAAAAGCGCCATTCAGGTTCATCCGTAAGCTGCTGCAACTCTCTATGCTGGGTCCGTGATGAATGGCTGAATCGATACCCATCTGTGCGTGGGCGGTCCGAGGAATCCCACTCGATCGACGATTGTTTGGTCAACAGTGTACTGCTGAATCAAATTCCGTGCTGACTGCACGGTAACAAGCTTGGCCGCCCATGCGGCTCTCAGACCTCAGTTCCGCGGAATCTTCACCGGTTAGACACCCCATTCGGCTTCACATCCGCAACAGCGAAAGCCGATTAAGGTCGCCGTTCCGGGTATGGCAAGTCCATTCCGATTGGTCACGGCATCTGCAAGTTCGATCGGCTCAACAACCGGGTAGCTGCAGCCTCGGCAAGTCCGGTTCGAAAATAGCAATCGAGCCCGCGTGATGATATCCATGGGATGAGGGGACAAATCTGGATCTGTCGCCTCCAACGGAAAAGGGAGAATCTGTCGTTCATCAATCGAATGATCGTCAAAATTATTGACGAGCGAGTAGGTCTCTTCGGGCCAGTAAACGCTGAGTCTGCTCATCCGTGAGCTCCTTGGCGAGGTTTTGGATTAACTGAGAAAAAAACGTGACGATACCGTGTCAGCGAAGTAGCTCAGCGCATCTTGCACTGTATTGATCCGTTAACGCGTAGGATAGAACTTGCAGGATGGCATACGAGGTTGTTTAATGAAAACTTAACGATGGCGAGGCTTGTAGGCAAGCCCTCTTGCTGAAGTCGGGTTCAGATTGTTTTCACAGGAATCCTCCAGACGGTTCCATGGCT
>JBIKZJ010000068.1:0-18556 GCA_044354755.1 Schlesneria sp.
ACGGGTGGCACCGATTCAGCCAACCGGCCCTGCCAGTCGTCTGCTGGCGACTCCGGTGGTTCCGCTGATGGGGGGTGTTAAGATCGCTGCCGCTCGAACGTTGGCCTTTATTTCGCACCTCGCGGTCTTGTTCGGGCTGATTGCGGTCGGACGATGGCATTTTAGCGACACCCATTTGGGTTTGGCCATGGGAACCCTGTATCTGCTGCTCCCCATGACCGCCTATGATGTCACGAAAGTGAATCACCTGCTTCCGGCCGCACTGATTGTTTGGGCGATTGCCGCTCACCGCTCTCCCACGCTCGCCGGTGGCCTCCTGGGACTTGCCTGTGGAACGCTGTTTTTTCCCGTATTTTTGCTGCCGATCTGGATGGCATTTTACTGGGGCCGCGGCTCGATGAAATTTGGCTTGGCCCTGATGATGACGGGGACTGTTCTGTGGGGTAGCCTGCTTTTGACCTCGGCCGATTCGCACGGTTTTATTCGCCAGACCCTCGGTTCCATTGACTGGAGTTTACTCAAATTTGAAGCGGTGGATGGTGTCGGATTCTGGCGACTGTACAATCCGGCGTATCGAATTCCGGTCTTCGCCGCATTTGTCGTGCTGCTGGTGTCGCTGACAATCTGGCCGCAAAAGAAAACGGTCGAAAGTCTGCTGGCAAATTCAGCGGCGATTATTGTGGCAACCCAGTTCTGGTACCCCGATCAAGGGGGAATTTATGTTCTGTGGTATTTGCCGGTGATGCTGCTGGTGACTTTCCGCCCTCGACTGGTGAACTTGCCTCACGACGCGGCAGAAACCGATTCACGGAGCGTCCTTTCTCCTGGCAGCGGTTCAAAAAAACGTTCCGATGGCCTGAAGGGGACTCCCCAATTACCGATTTTTCGCTAAAATCTCCCCACCGCTTACCCTGATTTCCGTGGCCAATTTTGGTGTAAAAAGGGGACACGCATGAGAGCAAGCGGTGTTGAGTTTGGGTTGCCACTTCTCGCGAAAGAACTGATCGAACAATCGGCTCGCAAACGAACGTACGTAGTACGAGCCCTCTTTGCGTTGGTGCTGTATGGGACCGTTTTAGGGAGTCTTTACCGAACTATCGCGACTACGAACTCCAGCGGGATTTCGTTACTTGGTGCGGGCCGTGAATTGTATTTGTCGCTGGCTCGCCTGGAATTTCTGGGGATTTATCTCTTTCTTCCTGCGATGACGTGTGGTGTTTTGACGGCGGAAAAAGAGCGTGACACGCTGGGACTCTTGCTGCTGACCAAGTTGGGGCCCTGGACTATTCTGCTGGAGAAACTGCTGAGCCGCTTAGTCCCCATGGCTTCGTTTATCCTGCTCTCGTTGCCGCTACTGTCGATCGCTTACAGCCTGGGTGGAATTGAAGCGATCGACATCGCCAAATTGATGTGGGTGCTGGCCATGACGGCTCTGCAGGTCGGTTCCTTTTCCCTGCTCTGCTCGGCCTGGTTTCGCACGACTGCGGCGGCGTTTCTCGCGTCCTACCTGATCGGCACGCTCGCGATCATCAGCAGCGGAGTGTTTCTCGAATTTGGCTGTCGGTGGTGGCTGATACCGATATTGAACGGCGTTCTGAGTCCTCCCGTCGCGGAGTGGCTGAATCCGGCAATGCCGGTGGGGAATTTGGGGCTACTGCCGTTTGGACCAGGCATCCTGAACGGTGCCGAGTTACTGGGGAACGACCTGGCAAATCCCTCGATCCCTCAACAAACGCTGCTGGACTGCGTTGTGATGTCGTTTCCGTTACTGGGGATGTCCCTCGTTGCACTACTCATCGCCCGCAGTATTTTGTGGAAACGGGCCTTTGTTCGGCCCACAAACCTGTTGCTCTGGTGGTTTAAATCGCTAGATCGATTCTTTCACTTGGCAAATCAAAATCGTCTGACCCGAGGGATTGTGCTCATTCATGAGTCATTCGACTTACCCGCCAATCGACCCATCCGCTGGCGAGAAACAACAAAACGATCATTGGGGACAACCCGGTATCTGATTCGGTTTCTGTTGATTTTGGAATTGCCTCTGCTGCTCATGATCGTCTGGTACCTCAATCATCTTTTTGACGCGGCTTCCAATTTCCCCCTAATCACCATGATTTTGGTCTTATGGACCGTTGCAGCGCTGGTCATTGTCATTCAGTCAACCGGTTTGATTGGGGCAGAGCGATCCCATCAATCGCTGGATGTCCTGTTAACGACCCCGATTGACAGTGATGAAATCATTGAGCAAAAGTTTGCGGGGATCTGGCGGATGACTCACATGCTCTGGATCCCTTTTGCCACCGCCTACCTCTTTCAAATCGGCTTTCAAATCGGGATTCAAGACCCACCCCCCTATTTGCAGCAATGGAGTTCCGAACCAATCCCGGTTCTGCGGCTGAACGCCTTGTTTTTTATGAGTCTCCGCAGCATTCTCGCCGTCGGTCTTTACCTTCCTGTACTGGCCTGGCTCGGCTTTCATCAAGGTTTGCGTTGTCGGACACAGACGCAAGCGACGCTCTCGACGATGGTGATCCTGCTGGTCATTTGCACTGTCCCGCTGATGATTTCGTGGATTTTCATGCCGATTCAACTTAATGGATTTCTGAATGGTTCTCGTGACCTCACCTTCCTGAATTTGTTGAGTACGATGCTGGCAACAATGATTCGCTGGATCAGCCCCGTCACCGTGCTCACTGCGGAACCCTGGTATCCAAGGAACTGGCTACCCCTGTTGGCTCATTTTTTTTTCGTGGGAATCATTTACCTGACCCTGCTGTCCCGTGCGAAAAAGGTCTTTGCCAAACGGGTCGGAAGAACCGATGTTTTCTTGTATGATGCACCGAATCTGTCCGTCGACTCTTTGCCGCTGGAAGATCGGCTGGCGCGAATTCGACGAGGCCGGCGGGATCACTAATTTCCAAGATCGCTTTTTTTGATTTTCATAGACTAACGAGAGGTGACAGCGTCATGACGGTAAGTTCTGGAGTGATCAAAGTTCTGGCCATTCATGCGCATCCAGATGACATCGAGCTGCAATGTGCGGGGACGCTGCTGCAGCTCAAGCAGCTCGGATGCACGATCTCGCTGGCCACAATGACCCCTGGCGATTGCGGCAGTGCCGAATTGTCACCCGAAGAAATCTCGGAAGTCCGCCGGATGGAGGCCCAGCGTGCGGCTGATCTGATCGGTGCCGACTATACCTGTCTCGAATTTCGCGATCTGACGATTGTGGTCGATAATGACAGCCGACGTCGGGTGACGGAATTGATTCGGCGCGCCCGGCCAGATCTCGTCATCACGGCCCCCCCGATGGATTACATGAGTGACCACGAGTTGACGAGTCGTCTGGTACGCGATGCCTGCTTCAACGCCAGTTGCCCAAACTACACCACCCATCAGTGGGACCCGGCCCCACCGACCGAGAAAATCCCTCATCTCTATTATGTCGATGCCATTCAGGGGATCGACTATTTTGGCCATCCGTTACCGACCGATTTTATTGTCGACATTACGTCGACCTTTGAGCAAAAACTCAAAATGCTGGCCTGTCATGAAAGCCAGCGCGCCTGGCTGCGTCGGCAGCACGGATTGGATGAATATCTCGACGGCTGCCGCCGCTGGTCTGCCGCTCGGGGAAAAGAAATTGGGGCGGAATACGGCGAAGCGTTTACCCAGCATCGCGGGCATCCGTATCCCCATGATAATCTGTTAACTCAGATCCTTCATCCGTCCCATTAATCGATTGCCATCAGCAGCGATTCGACCATGCGAGGGATTGTATGCACAAAAACGCTGTCGATTTTCCGCCAGGGTACTCCTACCTGGCCACGATTTTCTGGTTCCTGGGTGGGGCAGTAATTACTGCCCTCTTTTCAGGATCGCTGGCGGTGCTGACACACGACATCGATCCTGTCGAGGTGCTGATCGTGGGGATGATTGTCCCCAGCTTCACTTGGGTTGTCCAATTTTCGGCGTCGATGATTGGACTTTCGGCTGCTCAGCGACGGTGATACTGGGGGGACATGCAAAAATGGAAAAGAAATCGTGTTCATTGGCTGGGGATCCTCACGAACGATTCATGGTCCAGTCGCCACTGAAAACTTCGGTCGCGGGGCCAGTCATGAAGATTTCTCCGCTGTCTGACCATTCCAGCAACAGATCGCCGCCGCGCAGATGTGCGGTGACGGTTCGTTCGGTCCGTCCTGTGAGAACTCCAGCGACCGCCGCTGCGCAGGCACCGGTTCCACAGGCCATCGTTTCGCCACTCCCTCGTTCCCAGACGCGCATGATGAATTCCTGGGGGGAAACGACCTGGATAAATTCGGCATTCACGCGACGCGGAAAAGCGGGGTGGCGTTCGATCTGGGGTCCGACGCGCAGCACCCAATCGTCATTCACTTCCTCGACAAAGGTGACACAATGAGGATTTCCCATCGAGACACAGGTGACCGGAATCGATTGGCCTGCGACATCCAGCAGAACATTTGTTGGTGGGTCACCGGGCAGCAGGGTGGGAATTCGTGCCGATTCCAGAATTGGAACGCCCATATTGACTCGAACTCGGTCGATCAGTCCATCCCGACCGGGGGTGAGCTGCATGGTGAGGACCCCACGACCGGTTTCAATTTTCAGCTCGGGCTTTTTTGCGATTCCCCGATCATAGACAAATTTGGCGACACAACGGATGGCGTTCCCGCACATTTCCGACTCGCTGCCGTCGGCATTAAACATCCGCATTTGAGCATCCGCGACAGGCGAGGGGCAGATCAAAACCAGTCCGTCTCCACCGATTCCAGTATGTCGATCGCTGACCGCGATCGCTGCTGCGGGGATATCCTGCGGCAGCGGCTCACGAAAACAGTCGACATAGACGTAATCATTCCCCGCACCGTGCATTTTGGTAAATCGCATTTCACATGACTCTTCAATTGGAACCGACTGTTTTTCCGTATGCGCTAGTTTATCGGGATTCCGTCCATTCGAGAACAGACCCGCCTGTCGAGATTGCCTCGTCCGATTGCCCGCTACGATTCGTCGCCCGGATCGATCAATCTTACCAGCCACCAACCTGACCGGAAAAACGCTCCCCTCGCCCCGCTGGAAATCGCTCGCTATCATGCGGCGATGCGAGAGAGAATCCTGATCCGGGTGATAACCCTCATCCCGGCGACTGTCATGAAACTCGGGCAAATCCCTGTTTGCCCGGCCATTATCTGCTGAAGATGAAATTGAAGGAATTGGAATGTATCCGGTATTGCAGTTTCTGGCTGGGGTGATCTGCGCCATCATTGGGGGCGAGTTATTCCTGCGTGGGGTGTTGGGGATCTCGGGCTGGTTGCGGATCCCAAAAGCCGTGACCGCAGCGACCTTTGCGGCATTCGCAACCTCGAGTCCAGAGATTTCGGTTGCGGTGACATCGGCGCTGGCGGGGGAGCCCCAAATTGCATTGGGGGATGCCTTGGGAAGCAACGTCGTGAACATTGGCCTGGTACTGGGGGTGTTGATGATCATGGGCCCCATCTCGTTCCTCTGGGCTGCCTACCGACGCGAGTTTATCACGGCACTTTGCGCACCGATCTTGCTTTGTCTCTTGCTGATGGACGGTGTTCTTTCACGCGTCGATGCCTTGGTCTGCCTGGCCTGCTTCGCTGGCTGGTTTCTCTGGGTTTTGCGAGATTCCCTGCAGGCTCGTGATGGAATTGAGGCGACCTCGACCGGCAAACAAGCCTTGATCGCTTTGATCTCCGGTTTATTGGGGTTAGGGGCGCTGGTCCTGTCGGGAAACCTGATTGTGACCGGCGGGACCGCCTTGGGTGAAATGTTGGGGGTCAGTTCGTTCCTGATTGGGGTGACGGTGGTTGCGTTCGGTACCTCGTCACCGGAATTGGCCACGGCGGTGGTTTCCAAGTTACGCGGTCATGATGAAGTCGGGATCGGTACGGTGCTGGGAAGTAATCTGTTTAACTGCCTATTCATCATCGGATTGGCAGGAGTGATCCATCCGTTTCCTCAAGCGATTTCGATGGTTCTTCCCAGTGTCGTTTTCGGAGTCTTGACCGTTCTGGCACTGGTACCGATTGCAGGGTCGACCCTCGGTCGTCCCCGTGGGGCGCTGCTGCTCGGCCTTTATGCCGCCTCGATTCTGGCCGCATGGTGGTTCGAAGCCGGGCACAACCCCGGTTGACTTTACCGCAGTTGTGATTCGGTCAATCGATCCTCGTTTCGGGAGCCATGTCTTGATCACAGGTCCTGTCGGACGCCGAAAATGGGTGGTGTCACTGGCTCTCTTGTTGCTGGGAGTCTGCGGCTATTTGGGGACATCTCTGTTCAGCCCCCCGCTCCAGGCCCCGCTGCTCGATGGCTCGACAACCACGGTGGTTCCCGGTGTGCATCTGATTGGTGGCTTAGGCCCCGCTGCCGCCTATGTCGTCGAGACCTCTGACGGGCTGGTGTTGATCGATACGGGACTTGAAAGCGATGCGCAGCGACTCAAGGCGGAAATGGGGCGTTTGGGACTCGACTGGAAGCGATTGCGAGCCATTTTCTTGACGCATGTTCATGGGGACCATTGTGGTGGTGCAGAGAGATTAAGAGGCGAGACGGGTGCGAGGGTGCATGCTGGACAGGAAGAGGTTTCGATTCTGGCTGCGGGGGAACCTCGGGATGCCTTCTTCAGTACCTTCAAGATGCCAGGACACGCGCCTCATCCCACCACGGTCGATGTTCCGCTACAAGGAGGCGAAACGCTCACCTTTGGCGAAGTCCGATTTCAAGCCCTCAATACGCCTGGTCATACGACAGGAAGTACCTGCTACCTGATGCAGCTCCGGGGGCGACGGATTTTGTTTTCGGGGGATGTGATTTTCCGATTGGGAGATAAGCCACTGGGGACCTATTCGGCCTACCTCGCCCCCCGTTACCGGGGAGATGTGAACCAATATCTTGGTACGCTGCAAAAGCTGAATGAAATCCCCGTCCCGGACTTAGTATTGCCTGGGCACCCCAACGCCAGTCGCGTGCCGCAGAGTCCGCAATTGACATCATTGGAATGGAGTGAAATGTTATCTCGTGGCATCGACGAGATGCAGCAATTATCTGCCAGGTTCGCGGCAGAAGGGGCCAACTTTCTCGATGATCGGCCAAAGCCACTTCTACACGATTTCTATTATCTGGGGGATTTTCAGGGGGCTTGCGTGTATGTGCTTCGTGCGAATGCCGAGTTCTTCGCGATTGATGCACCGGGTGGAATCGGATTGGGGGAATTCATCCAGCGAAAACTTGGTGAACTTGGGCACCCCTCGGCGACGTTATCGGGGGTGTTGTTGACCGCAGTGGGGCCACGAGAGACGGCCGGCTTGAATGATCTGATTCAGCAGAACCCCCGGATTCGGATCGTTGCAGCAGAAGGGGGTCTGGAGATTGTTCGACGAATGTCCCCTGCGGGAACAACCCTCCTTTCCGCAGAGAAACTTCCGCAAACGGGATGGTTTCCTGTTTCGCTGATCACGCTGCAAAGCGGCGGAATCTGGCCGATGGCCTATGTCATCCAGTGGGAGGGCAAAACGGTGCTCGCTTCCGGGCGAATCCCCTTGATGATTGATCAGCAATCCCGTACGGAAATTGCCAAGTTATTACCAGGTTCACGGCGCGAGGCTTTCGATTTCGTTTCGGCAGTGCGGAAGCTGGTGGACCTCAATCCCAACATCTGGCTCCCTGCCGTCTCGATCCATAGCCAGAATGCGAATTTGTATGAGGGGATCTGGATGGGGATTCTCGATCGAAATTACCGGATGGCAACGGAGGTACTGCAAAGCCGGTAAAAAACGGGGACACCCACGACGAGTTCGAATTTGGCAATTGCCGCCATGGCACCGAACTCGATTGCGCGAAAAAACGGCGATGGTGAGGGTAATGTGGGTCGGTAACTGTTCACAGCGAAGTCAGGGGGACAGGGACAGTTTTCCCGGCAAAACGTTGAGTGAATGATTTGAGCGATTTGGCGGATCTTCACTTGGTCGCGGAAAAAATGAGCCAGTCCCCGAGCTGTGCGATTTAGCGAAAAAACGGCGAGGGTGAGGGTGAGGTGGGTCGGACTGGCATCTCCGCCAGGGCCTGCCATTCGCGGGATTCACGCGGTCGTCCAATTCGTTCATAAAACTCTGACATCAGCTTCCCTGTTTCCGGTGCTTCGAGCTGGCTCAGAGCTTCGCGTAACGGCCGATGGATATTCGGCTCCATTTGGAGTTCCAGTTCTTTCGAACGATTTCTCATGGCCGCCGCTTCGTCTTTCAGGTTCATCCGCATGAGAACTTGGGCGAGTCGATGCCGGGTCAGCCAGTCGGATTGACCTGCCGGTGCTGCCAAAGCCTGCTCGTACGCCTCGCGCGCCTCGAGATTCTGTCGTAAAATCTGGTCGCAGATCAGACCTTTGGTTTTCCAATAGAGATAACTGCGATCGGATGCTGGCCAGTGTTCAAACAATTTCTGCGCTTGATCAAAGTCACCGCTCTCGAAGCTGATCGGAACATGGACTGCGATGACAAACGGATTGTCTCTTCCATGGGGCAGGGACTCGGCGTGTTGAATCGCTTCCAATGCTTGAGCTTTCATTCCCTGTTGATGATACCAGTTTGCCAAGCAGGTAAATCCAAGGGGGGCATCGGGTTCAGCACCCATGAAAATTTCATAGCGACGGCGCTCGATCGCAGAGCTTGGCTGCTCATCCGGTCCCAAGACTCCGAGTTGCCGGTCAAGTTCGGCATTGGCGGAACCGGGATTGAATTCACTCATGTACCAGTCACGCAGCAGGAGACGACGATCACGTGGCGGGGCATGGTCAAAGATCTGCCAGAAATGAGGGGGACTCACGTCCCATCGCCCTGTGATGTCATCGATTTTCCGCAGTAACGCGTGGGCATCTGTCCGTCGCGGATCTTGCTCAAGGGCCGTGAGAAAACAACGTTCCGC
Source organism: Schlesneria sp. (assembly GCA_044354755.1). Classification (GTDB taxonomy): domain Bacteria; phylum Planctomycetota; class Planctomycetia; order Planctomycetales; family Planctomycetaceae; genus Schlesneria. The sequence continues at coordinate 8,968 of JBIKZJ010000068.1, forward strand.
TCGATCTGGTTGCAAGAGCAATAGCAGGTAAACTCGCCCTTCGATCACTCTTGCGGCAGCAGAATCGGGTGAGGATCGAGAAATCGGAGCAAGGACCGCCAGGGTTTCTTCGGCAACGGTTTGAACGGTGCGGGAATTATCGCTGATCAGCGCCCGTGCCAGTAGCATGCGAGCCTCAGCATCCCAAGGCTGGTATTTCAGGTAGCGACGCAGCAGCGGAGTCGCCTCAGCCCCACGCTGATCCTCGACAAGTCCTTGTGCCGTATCGAACTGACTTTTGAGCCACCATTTTGCCACGAACGCACTGCTGCCGCTGATCACCACCAGCCCCAGGAAAATTCGCACGAATCGGTTGCGGAAAAGTGGACTCATCAGATTGGCGCAGTCATTCCAGCATAAGACAGAAAAGAATCAAGGAGATGTTCGAGGGGTCTCACCCTCAAGAATTTCCAAGTATCGACCTTGGGGCAGCGGCCCCAGCCGATCGATGCGGCCCGAAGGCCAATGGATTTCCACATCAGGTTCACCCTCGGCAGACTCCCAGCCTGCCAGGAGCAGTCGGCAATCCGCCGCCGCCAGATAGCTTCCACCCGCCACGATCGGGTAAATCCATTCGCGATCTTTGAGTCGACAGACCACATGGCCTCCAATCGGAGGAATCCGGTTCGGCGTTTTTAATGTCAGGCCAGTCCAAGGTCGATTGGGTGTGATCGAGTCATTACGCAGCAACACAAAAGGGGATGCAACTTGCGAGACCGCAATGTCGAGATCGCCATCGTTATCAAAATCGGCTGCAGCAGCACAGCGGGCAATTCCGGGAACACGGAAATAATCACCCGCTGCCGCAGAGACATCCCGAAAGACCCCCTCGATATTTTCAAGCAATTGCGAGGTCATTTTTTGAGGTTGCTGCTCGGGGCCGAGCACATGTCCGGTCGCAATCATTAAATCGGGAAACCGATCCCGGTTGTAATCCATCACCACCACCCCAAAACCTAATGATTCGGTGCTTGTGGCTGCCGCTTTCGAGTAATAACTGTCATCATCAAACAGTCGCTTTCCCAAGTTCTTGTAGAGCGTATTCTTCGTATGATAGTAATGGGTCAAAAAGATGTCGGGGAGTCCGTCACAATTGAAGTCGGCAATCGCCACCCCCATACTCGCCTCGTTCATTCCGGAACCACTCACCGCACATCCCGATTCCGAGGCGATCTCTTTGTATCGCAGCGGCGAATCAGGCTGTTTGGCAAAGAAAAAATTGGCGGTCATGTCATTGGCAACATAGATTTCGGGAACAAGATCCAAGTCAAAGTCGGCAGCGGCGGCGGCGAGCCCCTTACCTCCCTCGGCATTCAGGCCCCAACCGTTGGCGACCTCGGCAAACGTCCCATCCCCAAGATTGCGATAGACACAATCCTCCTGAGCCTCAAAGCTCCCCGGGCCGCAATATCCCCGCGCGGTGCCGTAGTGGCAAATACGATGCTTCGAGAGCGAAACATCGACGTAATTCACAACGAACAGGTCGAGTAGCCCATCGGCATCGAGGTCCGCCCAAAAGCTGCTTGAACTCCAGCGAGGATCGCTGATCGCGGCGACTGCGGTCACATTCTGAAAGGTCCCGTCCCCGTTGTTTCTCAAAAGAATATCAGCGCCATATCCCCCAATAAACAGATCCGAAAACCCATCGGCATCAAAATCACCCACGGCACAACCTTGCCCAAACAGGGTGACTCCGGCCTGACTTTCCACAGTCGCTTCCGTAAACGATTGACCCATTCCATTGCGATAAAAACGGCAATGATGGTCTGGATCAATCGGGCCATCCAGTTCACAACCATTGGCCAGAAAGAGATCCAGCCACCCGTCCCGATCAAAATCGATCCAGGCAATCCCGGCTCCCATCACTTCCGGCAGGAAATAGCGATTGGGAACCTCGTCATTGAAGGCTTGATAGCGAAGTCCAATCTGTCGGCTGACATCACGGAATTGGGCCTTCCCCCGTTGAACAGAACTCGTTGCTGAGGACTTTGTTTCCTCCTCAGTTCGATTTTTGACAGAATCCTCTCGAAGGTTCTCGGATGAGGAAATTCTTTGATCTCTCGAAGATTCTTTTTGATTCACCGAGGTCTCTTGATCACCCGGCTTTGTTGCGAAGCAACCGCTGATCACAAACCCGAAAAACAAAAAAGGCGCGACACACCAAAAAGTGTATCGCGCCGAGATTTGCGTAGAAAAATTCATAGCAACTTACATGGTTTCAAAGCGATTTTAGAACTCGCCAATGATTTCATTACCGTTACGAGTTCCCACAGCAACCCATGTCTGATAGTCAATGTTTTGAGACACGAACTTCACAGCACCATCGGTCATGAGCACATGGACACCGCCAGTGTGCAGACTGTTTGCAGACATCCCATTCTGGCCCAGCCAGTCGGAACCACCTAATGAGTGACAAGGCCAGTCGTTAGGGGCCATGGTATGCGTGTAGGAACCACCCGTTCCCTGGAACGACCAAGCCCAAGAGGTACCCCGCATATTCTGGCGACCTGAAAGATTACCAGCAGGCATCGTCAAGCAATTGTTGCGAGCGGTTCTGTCATCGCCTGCGGCGTTGGCCCAAGTGTGTACTTGGAACTTGTTGGGGGTACCTTCTCCGTCAATCACGAACTCGGCATAAGCCACTGTGTTGCTCGTTCCATCGACAACACTCGACATTTTCACAGGGCGACTACTTGTACCACCGCCGCCGACGTAACAGGCGATCCCGTTGTTCTGGCCTTCGAACTTGCCGTTGATCTGCTGTCCGATGTTGATTGCGTAGGTGTGATTCGCCTGTCCCCCGGCGGCTTCGTATGCGGATGAAGGGCAGTTGAAGACGGGAAGACGCTTGCTTTGAGTGGCGATATTGGAATTCCCATACCAGCCGTTTGAATCCCAAGGGAAATCATTAAAGTTTGTGCCGTTGTATTCATTGGCCCGATCCAAGTAGGGCAGCATGAAGACTTTGTCAGAAAACGCCCCTTGGCGCTCATTGGTGATGGGATTCCAACCGATCGAGATCGGAAACATCCCGCAGGTGTCATGGTAATTGTGCATCGCCAATCCAATCTGCTTCAAGTTGTTCTTGCACTGAGTTCGTCGGGCCGCTTCACGCGCCTGTTGAACAGCAGGAAGCAAGAGAGCGATCAACACTGCGATAATCGCAATGACGACCAACAATTCAATGAGCGTAAACGCTCGCTGGCCACGACGTCGGCCAATTCCAATCAATCTCAGCATTTTTCAACCTTTAATAGTGTTCAAACAAACGAAACAAGATGGGAACGTAACCCGAAAATTGTTACGAATCTGCGAAAAACTTCACAGTTCGGTAATCCGCATATTCTGCTTCCTCGCCACCGACCTGTCAACGCTTCTATTTAAGCGAAAACGAGGAATCCGATTATTTTTCAATTTCGTCTTTTGCTGGTTGTTCCGTTTCGGAAGGAGCGACCGGCTTTGCCTCCGAAATGGGGGCAGAGCCTTTCATCGTTCCGACCATCACGATGTCAAATTGATTCGGTTTTCCTCGACGGACAGTGAAGCGAAAGGGGGTTTTCTCGGGCAAAAAGTATTCGTCGGGAAGCAGGGATACCGGCGGAAATGTCGAGGTCATATAACTGACCGTAAATCGGTGCTTTCCGGTAAAAACTCCCGGATCACCGTTGGTTCTCAATGCAAAGGTCCCGTCTTCCTTGATTTCGCCGAGTCCCCCCATCCGTCCCTTGATTTCCGATTTGGTTTGTACCAAGCCTTTTTTCAGCGGCTCGCCATTGAACGTCACCCGACCTGTGACCTCTACCCGCTCGGGAGAGATCGAATCCACAATCGGATCCAGGAACCCCAACAGCCATCCCGCAACCCCCAAAACGGCCCCCAACGCCAGGAATCCGGCCAACCACCGTGGTGCAGCAGCAGGCGCAAACAGATCTACGGATTCCGTTTCTGACGTTTTTGTTTCAGCCATTGTAAGTTTCACCTGTTCTGGAGTGGGCAAGTTTTGCAGCCTCTCAAAGACTTCGCAGTCCCCTGAAATCATCTGGGATCATAAATCGACAAACGCATCAACGCTGCCGATTGCGAGAGATTCCACTGAGTATTGATCGAGGGATTCCAATCACTGTACACCGCAAACGAGACTCTCGGTGCATCGAAATCGTTTCTCTTGACGAAAACGTCCGTTTTTACGTTGCTTTGTCGAATTATTTTGTGGGGATTGGAATCGGTTTCCAATCCAGTTTTTCGAAATTCTGAGCGAATTCCGTGATTTGAATTGACTGATTGACCGTAATATCTCGAAAAACTTGGGTCGTCTGGCTGCTGGGCCACCAAATTTCCACCGTGGAAATCTTCTCGGCGGTCCCTAACCCGATGGTCTGCTGCAAAGGATTCGCCCCGAAACTGCTTCCGGTCGAGATGGTGCGATAAATCGTTTGGGGAATCTCACCCGCCGTGATGATTTTGATGCGGGCTCCGATCGCCGCCCGATTGGATTTCTCGCCAATCAGCTTGACCGTCAGCCATGCATGAGCATGCCCAGGGTTCTGGAACAGCACATTATGGTATTTATCGCCATTGATGGCCCCCCCCATTTCAATGAAGAGGTCGACATTTCCATCTCGGTCCCAGTCTCCGCAGGCGACGCCGTGCCCCTTCTGCAAATGCCCGGTCCCCGACTTGGCCGAGATATCCGCAAACCGTTTCCCCCCAATATTCTTCAGCATTCGATTAGGGATTAGCATTTCAATATTCGGATCGCCCGTCCCCAGGTAAATGTCCAGAAAACCATCATTGTCAAAATCCGCAAAATTCGACCCCATCGCAACATAAACCTGATCAAGTCCCGCAGCACTCGTCACATCCGCAAATCCCTTACCCTGCAAGTTGCGATAAAGGCGACCCGTACGGTTCGCATGAGGTTCTCCGATCAGCCCCTGAATCACGCCGCGAAGACTGCGGTCGTAGCAACTGGCATACAGATCCTGCCAGCCGTCGTTGTCAAAATCCCATGCCCAGCAGGAAAACCCCAGGACCGGACCCTCAATCCCGACCGAGGTGGTCACGTCTGTAAAGGTTCCATCTCGATTGTTGTGAAACAGCTTCGGTCCAGCATCCGGCAAGAGATAGTTTTGAAATAGATCCAGAAATCCATCATTGTCGTAATCGATCCAGGTGGCTCCCTTGCAACCGATCTGGTCTGACGAGCAGACACCCGCCTTGAATCCGACTTCCTCAAATCGTCCATTCCGCAAATTGCGATACAGGCGACTGGACTGCCGTTCACAGCAGAGAAACAAATCCAGCCAACCATCGTTGTCATAATCGGCCCACGCCGCAGCGATCGAGTTGACGGGGTCGAATAATCCCGATTCCTCGGTCACGTCCGTAAACCGGGCATCCCCTTCATTGCGCAGTAACGTGGGGAGCATCGGATGCTGAACCCAGGCTCCGCGCACGATGAAAATATCGAGGCGTCCGTCGTTATTGTAATCGGTCTGCAGACAGTTCAGTCCGCCGAACTGCCCCGTCAGCCCCGCCTCGTCGGACTGTTCGGCAAATTTTCCGTCTCCCAGATTGCGGAAAAATGCCATTTGGCCGGTCGGATCAAAAGTCGTGACGACCAGATCAAGCAATCCATCCTGGTTAAAATCGTCCATGATCGCCCCCCCAGACTGATTCAACCGATTGACGCCGACTAGGTGTCCGATGTCCCGAAATCGGCCGATATCAAACTCGGAATCCACATAGTGATCGAGCGGAATCCCGAAGCGGGGGGCGAGCTGAACGGGGTCTTCTCCCAGCGTCAGGTAAGCCAGATTCAGCAGCCAGCGAACCTCAAGATCATCCGGAAACTGCTCCAGGTATTCTGTAAAATGTCGAACGGCGAGCCGCGAACCTTCGGGGTTGATATGTTGCGCCGCTTCATTGATCGGAAGAATACACGAGCTTTCACCACGGCAGAGAATACAATTTTCATTCTCTCCCTGACGCAGGGCCGTGACCCCTTGCAGGAAGATTAAGTTGTAGAGCATCTCGGTTTTGAGACCCGCCTCGGATTCAATAATCGCTCGCGCTTGCTGAAGCAGGCGATACGCCTGCTGGGGCTCACCCTCATAGTTCATCAGGCTGGCCTTGGTGTAGAGCGCCGAGTAGCGATCCATCTCGGTCAACTGAGGCTTGTTCGCCAGCTGGCGATCGATCCGTTCGATGGTCCGATAGCCAATTCGGTCCCAGACTTTGGCAATTTCTGCTGAGGAAGCTTCCGGATTCCAGGCTTCGATTGCACGCCCGACTGACACAAAACCGACGGCATCTTGCTCGAATCGGGGCCGGAATTCCGGCTTTAGGGTCGCGCCCGTCTGATCAGGGGTTTCGACCGAGCGAGTCACTTGTGTTGGAACCTGAGGCGAGGAAACGCGGAAGATCACCACTCCAAACACACCCGCGATGACGAGTAAAATCGGCAAAAGTTGGGTCAGTGTCGCGGCACCACGTGAATGGAATAAATGTCTCTTCACAGCAAGTCATCCCTTGATCGCGAAGAATGGAGTTTGTCAGGATTGTGAATGAGGGAAAATGGAATTCAAACATTCGATTCGAGCCATCCTTGTGCCATCTCGTCGCGAGCCCCATCGTGACGAGCCTTCGCTTTTTCACCGCGATTTCGGCTCGATTCGAGAGATTTCAATTTTAACGTTTTTTTGCAGAGAAAGGTATGGTTCCTCGGCCTCCGACCGGGGTTCAATCACCACGTACTCGGCCCCCGTGGCCAGGTCGGGGACGAGCGATTCCAGACCGGACGGCCAGCGAATCGTCACGCTGGCGACGGCACCGTCGCAAACGCCAATGATTCGCGGATCCTGCGCGGACAGATAACTTCCCCCCCCTCGAACCTGATGAAACGTCGCGAGTGTTCCCGATTGGATCTGAACCAGTGCCCCGATCGCATCTCGGCCACTGTTCCGACCGATCAATTTCAGTGTCACCGTTTTTTTTCGTACTTCGACCTCTTTCAAGCCATCGTTACGCAACAATGCCGGGATCTGATCCTGGTGACCAATCACAATGTCCATGTCGCCATCGTTGTCGAGGTCGACAGCCGATAGCGCCCGGCCGCAAAATCGATCCTGAAAATAGTCCCCCGCCGTCTCACTCACAACCGCAAACCGTTTTCCCAGATTTCTCCAGATCAGCGCTGGCTGCAGGTATTCCGAATCGCGGCCCATCGCAGACAGATTGGCATCGGTATGACCGTTGGTCACAATCACATCTCGTAGTCCGTCCGAATCGAGATCAACCAGTGAGGTTCCCCAGCCAACCCACGGACGACTCGCCGCAGCCAACCCACGAACCTCGCTGACATCCAGAAACGTCATCTGACCTTGATTGTCATAACACGTGTTGTATTCCTGTTCGAAATTCGTCACGAACAGCTCGGGTAACCCATCCTGATTCAGGTCCGCAGCATCGACTCCCATCCCAGCGTGAACCTGCCCCCCCTTGTCATAGGCCGCTCCCGATTCTTCGCTGATATCCCGAAACCGTCCCTGGCCCAGATTCTGAAACAAAAAGTTGGGCTGCAGATCATTGGCCACATAAAGATCGATCAGGCCATCCCGATCGACATCCGCCGCAATGACCCCTTGCCCACGCCCCGAACCGCCACCCACCCCAGCCTCGACAGAACATTCCTGAAAGGTTCCGTCCCCCTCGTTGTGAAACAGACCATGGGCTTCTGCTTCGACCGAATTGGGATTGCAGAAAATGCGTGTGTTCGTCGCATGGTTTCCGCAAAACGCGTTCGTGGCCAATGACCATTTCGCATAATTGCAGACATACAGATCGAGATTTCCATCTCCATCATAATCCAGGAAAGCGGCACTGGTTCCCCAGCGGGGATCATTCACACCAGCCCCCTCATTCAGGGGATGGAACGTCCCATCACCATTATTTTGGTACAGCACATTCGGTCCGTAACAATTGACATAAATGTCGGGAAACCCGTCCGCATTGAAGTCCCCGACGGCCACACCCGCAGAATACCCCAGATGGCCGACACCCGCCAAGGTGGTCACATCGAGAAAAGTCCAATTCCGCAGATTCCGGTACAGGCGATTTCCCGTCGCCGACGGATCAGGTCCATCCAGCGGGAAGGAACGCCCGGTGGCGAAGTACAGATCGTAGACCCCATCCAGATCATAATCGATCGCCCCCAGTCCGCTGCCGTTTGCCGCAGGAAACGGCCGCTCGGCAGAATTACCGGTTTGGTGCTGAAAATCGACGCCCGAGTTCATCACTCGCTCAAAGTGAATCGGCGCCACAGGGAATTCTGCCCCCAAATCGACCGAAGGATGGGGACGTGAATCCTTGAGTACTTGGGAATCTGTTTGAGGCCCTGGCGTCTTGTGGAAAAAACCACACCCTCCGATCAATCCCGGCAGGAGAAGCAGAATGAGAGCTAGCCACCCATCGCGGGGGCCCCCCCTGTCCGCTGGGCTCCGACCATGTTGAATTACTGATCGTTGACTTGCTGATCGTTGAGGCTCAACAAAACGGAAAATCCTTAACAGGGTTTTCATCACGATGACGGATTTTCGGATATTGAAAAGAGATCTCATAAAATGATCATCAAAGTCATTGTCGACGAAGGGGTATGTTAAAAAGCGAAACGTTTCGACCCGCCCGAATTGCGGAAATGACATTGAGTACCTGCTGCAAGGACTGAAAGTGTCGCCACCCCTTAGGCATTCTAACAAAATCAGCTCGTTTATTGGAAATGGTGAATGGGGAGTAAATCCAGTGACGGCAATCCACCGTGCCTGCGGATCGCCGTTGAAAGCTGCTGTAAAAAGGGTTCTTCAGTGGCTTCCAGAGCGATGTTCTGCATCAACATTTCCGCCTCATGCCAATTTCCGGCTTCCGCAAATCGATGAGCTCGAATCGCTCGGGACCAGGTGGAATCGGGAGATTCCGCGATGACACGCTCGACAACCCCCTTCAGATGTTCTCGCTGATGCAGTTTTGCGGTTCGAGCCTGCCATTGTTTACTGGACTCACGATCGCCACTGGCGAGTGTGATTCGCTGCATCAGATACGTGGTACTGCTGGCAAGATCGGGCTTGCTCAGCAACGGTTCCAGCCACTGGCGTGCCTCATCAAACCGGCGATTTCCCAAGGCCTCTTCCGCCAGTGATTCACGAGGGGCGTGTAATTGGGGGGCCAGTTCCACCGCACGTCGCCACGATTCCAAAGCCTCGTCCGGATGATCGGTCTGTTGCAAGGCGTTTCCCAGCCGCAACCGACCATCAGCGGTTTCTCGCAATTCGAGTCCTTGTTTGAGGTACAGTATGGCTTCGGACAATCTCCCCAAATCCAGCAGCGCACTGCCATAGGCGGTGAGAAAATCGGCTGCGGGAATTTGCAGTCCCTCGGCTTTGGGTGAAAAGAGCAATACTCGACCCCATGCGTCGACCGCCGATTTTTTATTCCCCAGATTTTCATGCAGTGTCCCCAGTTGAACATAAGCACGAGCCTCATGCCCTTTCAGCTT
>JBIKZJ010000418.1:0-5565 GCA_044354755.1 Schlesneria sp.
CACCGAGCAAAAGCCGGCAACGCTGTTCGACTTGGCCCGATTGTATGGGACACAGTTCGACGAAGTCCGGCGCCAGTGGGACGAGCAGCAAAAAGCGATGCCCGAAGTGGTCGTCTTGCCTGACGCGACCGCAGAGCAGTTGCGTCAAATTCTGTATGGCGACTCTTCCCCCACGAAACTGACAATAGACGAGGCCCGCGCAGGTTTCGGGCGGGATATTCGTGACCAGATTACCAATCTGAAGCGGAAGGTCGATTCGCTGAAAGTCACCTCACCCGGAGCACCGCCACGAGCGATGGTGGTTTTAGAGGGGCCGTTGCGTGAACCGGTCATTTTTGTGCGTGGGAACCCCGGGCGACCAGGAAAAGCAGTTCCACGACAGTTCCTGGAACTTGCGTCAGCCGCCGATCGCAAACCCTTTGCACAAGGGAGCGGTCGCCGGGAATTGGCCGAAGCGATTGTCGATCCACGGAATCCGCTCACCGCACGCGTGATCGTGAATCGGATCTGGCAGCACCATTTTGGTACGGGACTGGTCGCCACACCGAGCGACTTTGGTCTGCGCGGGCTTCCTCCGTCGCATCCCCAGTTGCTGGATTGGCTGGCTGCGGAAACCGCCGGAATTGATCCTGCACCATCCCACGCCAACGGACCGCATCGCTGGTCATTGAAACAGCTCCACCGATTGGTGATGAGCTCATCGGTTTACCGTCAATCTTCGGTCGAGCAGGCTGTGGCCCGCGAAGTGGATCCCGAGAACCGGTCGCTATGGCGAATGCCGCGGCAAAGGCTTGATTTCGAAGCCTTGCGAGACTCGCTGCTGGCAGTCTCGGGGAAGCTGGATGATCGGATCGGCGGGCAGCCATTCGATCGGGTGATGAATCCGGTGACGACTCGTCGAACGATTTACACACTGATTAACCGCAACGATTTGCCGGGGATTTTTCGGGCCTTTGATTTTGCGGACACCGACGCGTCTGCCTCAGATCGCCCGCAAACAACCGTTCCCCAGCAATCGCTGTTTGCGATGAATTCGCCGTTTATTCAGGAACAAGCACGGCGATTGTCTGCTGAATGCTGGGGAGGGGCGAGCGATGATCCAGAGCGATTAGAACTGGTATATCGGCGGGTTTTATCCCGCTTGCCGACTGACGCCGAGCGATCGTTAGGGCTCCGGTTTCTGGCAGAGGCCCAAACCTCGGAAAACGAGAAGTTGACCCCTTGGGATCGATTGGCACAGGTATTGTTGATGACGAACGAATTTTTGTTTGTGGACTAATTCGTTTTCGTTTGTCGATGAACTGAGTGCCTGCGGACATTGGATAAATGTCAGGAAGATTGAACAGAAGGTAACGAAGGAAGAGTAAGATTGGATGGCATTGTTGTTTGGATTTGACGAGAATTTAAAAACTTCTCAGAGATTTCATGACCGGGGAATACGTGCCCGAGCCACAGCAACAAAAAGCAATCGATGCCATATTGGCAATGCCGGGGTAGAACGAACGCTTCTGGCAACTACATACCTGCGATTGTTTGGACGTGATTCAATGGGCCTGTTGTTTTGGCAGTGCCGTGTCTTCGGCGTTGTAGTCATTGTTTGTCGCGACGAATTCTTTCTTCACGAATCAAATAGATCTGTTTTTTTGGAATCTGAACCGTCGCGAAATCGTGAGATCATTCCTAGGTATGTGCCCAAGTCGTCGCGAGTCTTGTGATGCTTGAGAAATTCAAAATCGCACTTTGCTTGCCAGAACTTTTTGCCTGCTGGGTTCTCCTGATGGACGTATAGCCCAAGGAATTCAATTGATTTGTCGAGGTCGTGGTGAGCATGCCCCAAAAGATCACGAAACATTCCTACGGCGTAGGTCTCGCCCTCTTCATGATGAAGCCCGTGAAAGTTTTTATTGACTCCAAAATAGGGAATCAACCCAATCTTCGTCCTCGTTTTCGATGATTCTGTGAGCGGCCACTTTGCGATGCCAAGGGAACTGTATCCAACGAGTGTGTCAGTGCTGAAATCCGCCGTTGAAAAATAAAGCCATACTCGACACCACCGGTCCGGATCTGAAATGCAGGAGATTGCGCACTCGCCCGACTCAGGCTTCCGTTTGATCCATCGATTTACGTCAGTGAGCCATACCGAATCGTCACCGCAGTTAAAACCTTGAACCAAACCAATCAGGTCTGCGGAAAAGGGACAAGAACGAATCAATGCGGGATTCCTCAGCTTACATTCATTAAGAATGTTGTCCGGTACGTGCTGGCTTGATTCTCGATACCGAAGGCAAGCCTTTTGCCCGTCGAGTCGCCTCGTAATGGTCGATATCGGATTGGGTAAATTCTGCTTGCGGATTTGACCATAATGAGAGTCGCGATTGAGTTTCTATTTCAATTGCATGGATTTGAAGAGACTGCTTTACTTCCTCGACAGATTTTCGGAAAGCGTCAAGGTTGTCGATTAGATAACCGTTTTTGGTGATTTTTTGAATCCAATCCTCGGCTGGCCCACAAGGTATAAGCCAAGCCTCATACAATGACACAATTTTACCTACAACTTCTGGAGTGAGGATTAAAAGCCCTTCATTTGCTGATTCAAAAATCGTTTTTTCTGCTCCTCGAAGCCATTCAAGTGCCTTTAGCCCTATTTTAAGCCATTCTTGACATTCAACGCATTCATTAGCTTCGTGATGCTCCTTCATGACATAGTCATGATCATGAAAATTCGATATTTTAACCTGTGCCAATTCCAGCCCAAGGTCTTTTCCACTCGTGGCAATGCTCATCGTGATCGTTTTCCTATCCGTTTCCCGCATTTCACGCCAGTTTCGGCATTCCTGCTCACACGCTATCGACTGCACTGCCGTGGGTGGCGTTTAAGTTTAACGAAATTTCTCAACGGTCAAGCGTTCCTGACCCTGGAAATCCTACCAAATGGCCAACACCTTTCAATCGTTGCTGTGAAATTCTCGTGACGTTCTCGTTGGGTTTTTGTCTCGAAAAGCGTTCTCTTGTCGTGGTTTACGTGGATTCTCAGTGAAGTACGAGCAGAAAATTGAGAAGAACTGCGATAATTCAGGTGATTTTCCAAAGCGGGGCTGATCATGCACTCATATCCAACGGGTCGTATCCGAGCGATCCCAGCTCAGTCGGCGGATTTTTAAGAGGGTGCCTTCGTTGAGGACCGAATTTTCTCGATGGCTCGATCGACTCGAACGCGGATTTGTTCTGACCGCTGCACAGACCATGCAAGCGTGATACGGCGGACTTCAGGCCGAAAAGTGATCAGCGAGAGTTCTTGCGGCATGACTCCGAACCATTGCTCGACGGCGCGGGCATAAAGTCCCAATTGCAGTTCATAGGGGGCCAACAACTTTTCCACGGGAGTCTGCTGCGGGAAGTTCCCGGTTTTATAGTCGAGAATTTGCCATCCCTTCTCTGTCTCGATCAGGAGATCGATGATTCCATTGATCTGCGGAGTGTGAACAATCGAAGGGGAAACCGCTCGCCGCGCCGAGTTTGGCGGGAGGGGCCACGGCAGCACAAAGTCGATCTCACGGTAAATCGAACGGGCGGCGGCGAGTTCGGCGGCGAGTGGTGAGGCGAAAAAACGACTGAGCAGCGTTTGGGCTTGCTCGAGCACCGGTTGATAAGCGTCGTCGTCCATCTGCTTGGCAAAATCCTGCAGCAGTTCTGGCCAGTTGTCGGGGCTTTTCAAATCGACCCGTTCCAGTACCCCGTGCATGATCGTGCCCAGTTGCGAGGCCATGTCGAGATCGACTTCTCGATCCGGATTCCTCGCGGTGTTTGGATTGTTGTTTGGGGTGGTGCGGGGGGCTTGCTGGGCATGCTTCAGACCGGAAAGTTCGGCGTCGATCGTTTCCAGTCGAGAAACGCTGACCTGATTCAGTTCCGTGAAATCACGCGGAAAAATGCGGGCCGAAGGGGGGAACTCGGCCGGAAAGGCGGCCAAAACTTGAGCGGGTAGTTTTTCGAGTGAGATTCGCTTTTCGTTTTGCGTCTCGGCAAGTTTCGCTTCACAGGGGACGCGATGGATCAGCAGGTTCGGAACTGTTTCGCGACCTGCGGTTCCTGCGGGCGAGGCACCGAGTAACGGGTCAACCTTGAGCAGTCCCGTGCGGATATCGAATCGATCTTCGACCAGTTGACGCCAGGGGGATTGAGCCGGTTTATCCGGGTTGATCCCTGCGGAAAGTATCAGGTAATCGGCGGCGCGAGTGCAGGCGACGTAGAACAAACGGATGGTTTCGTCGGCATCGGCCTCGTTCTCGACCAGCTTATGCATTTTGAGTGCGAGGTTTTCGGGCTTGTTTCCAAATTTTTCCAGTGGCTTGATCAGTGGGCCCCATTCTGGGTGCAAAACCGCGTCGCTGCCGTGTGGTGGCCCTTTTCGATCGATGTCGGCCACGATCACGACCGGGAATTCCAGTCCTTTTGATTGGTGAATCGACATGAGTCGAATGACATCTCCCGACTCGGCCTGAGTCGTGGCAAACTCTTCATCAGTCTCTTCCATCACCGACGTTTGTAGACGCGTGACAAAATCCTTGAGGGTGAAAATGTCACTCAGATCAAATTGACGCGCCATATCCAGCAGTTTTCGCAGGTTGGCCAGTTTCCTCTCACCCAAAAACTCTGCCAGAATCGCCGCATCATAGCCTGTGCGTTCGATCGCCGAGGTCAGGAGTTCCGACAGGGGGAGTCGATCTTTTTGCAACCGCAGGTCGGCCAGGATTTCCGCCGCATGACGAATCAGATTCTGTTCGGCTTCCGGGAGGTAGCGCGGGGGCTCAAGGTACAGTGTCTCGTGCAGCGAGAGGGTGGCTCGTGAGGCGGGGGCAGGGGGGGGCGACGTGGAAGTGGGCTTTTTCACCGAGTCTGCGACTGAGTTCGAGGTAGAGTCCGAGGCGGAGCCCACCACAGATTTCGAGGCAGACGATTCGTTCAGTGGGGGGGGCAGGGGAGGGGATTGGGGGGTGTCGGTGTGGAAGGCGAGAGCCTGGATCGAGTCGTCGCTCAAGTTGAAGAACGGAGAGCGGAGAACTCCCACCAATCCGACCAGGTCGTCGCAGTCATCGAGATAGCGGCAGAGGTTCAGCAGATCGAAGATTTCTTGTTGAGCGAAAAAGGCTTTTCCTTTGACCAGATAGTAATCCAGGCCATAGCGGCGCAGGGCGGTTTCGTAGTCTTGCACGCTGGAAAGTGCTCGAAATAAAATCACAATGTCGCCCGACTCGGTTCGGCGGAGCAGTTGTCGTCCGCTCGCATCTTTGTTTTTGCTGCGAATACGGGGGGTGGGGTCGGCCAGCATCGACGCGATGCGGCGGGCAATCCAATCCGCTTCCCGCCGACGTAATTGAGCCGCCTTGACGTTCCCCTCGTCGTCACCACACGACTCGCCAGAGAGGTCTGTCTCGGAAAACGCTGTGAATTCCGCATCCGGGGTGTTGGCATCGAAGCTGGCGAAGAGAAATTCAATGGCCGGGGTGGGGGATTGTTGCTCATGGTGGAACGGGGTCAGGGCTTCGTAGTCTTTGATCGCCGGGG